>DASUTP010000466.1:0-8650 GCA_036374515.1 Chryseolinea sp.
TGTTTTTCTGTTTGGGTCACGCAAAGGCCGCAAAGTTAATTCGCAAAGGTCGCAGACGGATTGCGTCCATAGGTTTCGCGTCCTTAGCGTGACGGTATTATTTCGCAAGGCGCAGCTGGGGGCTTCCTTTCGATTTTTTACACCACGGAGACACGGAGGCACAGAGGTGCGTTGAAGGTGGGTCGTTTGTTTTTCTGTTTGGTTCACGCAAAGGCCGCAAAGTTAATTCGCAAAGGTCGCAGACGGATTGCGTCCATAGGTTTCGCGTCCTTAGCGTGGATCTATTTTGCCTCCTTAGCGTGACGGTATTCATTCGCGCAAGGTACGGTAGCGAGAGTTTCCTTTCGATTTTTTAAACCACGGAGACACGGAGGCGCGGAGGGCCTGGCAGCTGTTTCAATTCTTAAGGCGGAGTTACCGGCCCGGGTCTGTGGCGTCAAAGGCGATGGTGACGACGCCTTTATAAGTTTTGTTGGAATACTTTATGTTGTAAAAATACATCCCGGCAACTTCATGCTGGCAATACCACCGGAAATCACGGGACGAACTTTCAAAAACGGGCTTGCCCCAGCGATTGAAGATAACCACCCCCTCGAAGACACCGGTACAATTGTCGCCCGGTAAAATGTTCACCAATTCGCCATTTTCGTTTTCCTTTACCATGGCAAAAAAATCATTCTTGTTATCACCATTCGGCGTTACCACGTTCGGCGGCAAAAATCCTTCTCCCCCGTTCTCCACGTCATTGATATTAATGTTCACGACCACCGTATCGCCTTTTTGATTGAAGCATCTATCATCGACAACACGAAAAGTGAACTCGTACTGATTCTGATAACTATCGCCTGTAAAAATAGAACACTCGGGGTTCCAGCTGAAAGTGGTCTCCACACTGCCGCGGCCTTCCGCATTCGCGAAAACATAACCCACCGGCTCGACATTGCCTTCGGCTTTGATGAGTTCCAGTTTCAGCCAGTCAGCTTGTGGCATCTTATCCCTGTCCGTTCCGATCAATGCAAGGGTGATCGGTTGACCCAGCGTTGTCGTCATTTCGTTGTTCAACATCTGGATCTGAGGATTTGTGTTGACCACCTGGAGGGTTGGCTCTTCGTTATCGGGAGGATAAAGCTTGACCGTAACGTCAAGGGTATCTGCATTGTAGTACTGACATTTGTTGGCATTGTCCACTACAATGAATTCAAAAGTAAATTCATCTTTCTTTGTAAGATCAACCGCATCACAGAAAATATTCCATTGAAACCTGGATTGAATGACATTGTTACCGCTTACACTTGGAAAGCTTACATTGAGCTTGTTGATATCAAAATCCTTTCCCTGAACACTGAGCACAATGAAATCATTGTCGGCATCGATACCTTTCACATTGAAGACTAACGTTTCATTTATTTTTCGCTTCAGTCCCGTGACAGTCCTTTCAAACGGGTCGCTGGTGAGATCTGAATCAATGACGGGGTCGTTGTTACCCGGAAGCTCTACCTTTAATTTAAAATTCATAATATCAGGCTGGGCAAAAGTGCATTCATCGATATCATCGAGCAGCACTTTAAACCTGAATTCCGTTTTTTCTGAGAAGTTGTGCTGATCACACCTTGTATCCCACTCGAGCTGCGCCTCGTAAAGGCCACTTTCGCTTTTCACCTGTGTAAATTTTAAACCATAGTCCTCCAGCCTGAAGCCGTCGGGGACGATGCCGGCCACCAGCATATCGCCATCGTCATCAAGGCCGCGTATGGACCATGTTTTAATGGTACCCTCGGTTAGCGTCTCCTCAATGTCAGGAGTAGTAAAATAAGGAAGGGCGTTGGGAGGAGGTGTTATGTTCACCGTGATCCGCAACGTATCGGATAGTGGTAAACTGCAGGCGTCGTCGTAGGCGACGATCCCCACATCGAAAGGACCCTGTACATAGGGACACCTTTCAAAGCATATCTTAAAGGAAATATTGCTTCCGTTTGTAAGCACTGCGCTGCTGATGTCCGGCAAGATCCCGCTAACGTCTCCTCTGAAACCCAACGGAATGGCCTTGATCTTCACATTTTCGGAAAAATTATCATCTTGCTTGCTGGCATCGGGATCCGTGACCTGTACCTGGATACAACGCAACGAATCGGCAACGGTACCGCTGAAAGTAACCTGCATGTTTTCATCGAAGCCAAAGGCCGGGTCACCCAACTTTTTTCCCAGGATCTGGGGCGCTTCCGCGCGGGGACAAACATCGACTACCAGCATTTGAAAATCACGCCTCACCTCCCCGATCTTGACACCATCCCGGAATTCATCGCACTTGACTGCAAACACATAAAGTCCCTGTTGTGACGGTGTAGCCGTGAGAAATCCGTCCGTGCTGATGGCCAGGTCGGGATCGCCGTTCAATACATTGGTAAGGCTGAACGGATCGCGCCACGTCACCAACGGGTACGGTCCCGGCTGCAACGGCGGAAGCGCCAGAATGGAATGGGTGCTCAGGGGCGTTACGAGTGAATAAGCCAAAGAATCTCCATCATCGTCGACGCCGGCAAAATCCACGTAGTAAGGCTTGCGGGGACATGCATAATCGTTCAAAGGAGGAAACAACCGCGGCGAGGAATTGTAAAATGGCTGCCCGTCTTTCACAACGGGGGGAAATTCGAGATAAAATGTTTGTCCTGCCGCGCGGCTGCTGACATCCGGATTTTCACTATAAATATTGGTAATTGTGTAATTTCTGCAGCAACGTTCCCATATAATATAGTAGCCCTGCGGATCGTTGTACCGGCTATCAGGAAGATTAACAATGGAGGAATATAACAGCTTGGAGGTGACAATTTCACCGCGCGAGCATTCGGGTTGTGTATAGCTCACGTTGGTTTCGGACGGATTATCAAACGATACGGTTTGCATCAGCTGATTGTCACGCTTGCGATAGATCGCTGCAACAATGTTGTTATCGCGGGCACCTGGGCTGCCATTCAGCTTGTCAAAATATAAAATGAGATTTACACGGTATGTGTTTCCTGAGATGTGAACGATTTCAAATTCCCCTCCTACGATATGAGAAGCCATCACCGGCAGCGCTAAAATACAGAGAATAACGAGGATGCCCCTTTTCATATCCCATCACAAGACATTAAATATAGAGAATTCGGTTGAAGGAGAAAACCCCTCTATTTCTGTAATTTGACCACCCAATGAAAAAAGGAGACATAATCGAGGATATTGTAGTCCAAACCATGGCCGCGGAAGGGAAATGCCTGGCAAGAATTAACAATCTTGTAATCTTTCTCGAAGGCGGTGCCCCAGGCGATACGGTCGACGTGATGCTTACCAAAATCAAAACCTCCTTTCTCGAAGGCAGGGTGGTCAACGTCAAAGCCTTTTCTCCTCACCGGGCACAACCGTTTTGCATTCATTTCGGCCTTTGCGGCGGATGTTCGTGGCAGCATATTCAATATGAAGAGCAGCTGAAATACAAACAGCAGCAGGCAACTGATCACCTTGAGCGAATCGGCGGATTGGCGCTTCCATCAATAGATCCGATTGTTGCCTCGGACAAAACGCGGTTTTACCGTAATAAGCTCGACTACACTTTTTCGTCACAACGGTGGCTGACAAGGGAGGAGCTCGCCGCCAAAAAAGCCATTGTCGCAGAAGTGGGTTTTGATGATGCTCCCATGGAGCCAGCGCTGGGCTACCACATTCCCCGGAAATATGATTTGGTGTTTGATGTAAAAGTTTGCCATCTGCAACCTGAACCATCGGATGCAATTCGGCTCGCAACCCGCGACGAGGCCATAAAAAACAACATTCCGTTTTTTGATCTGCGAAAGCAAATTGGATTTCTCCGGACCATAACCATTCGAACTGCCAACACCGGCGAAGTGATGATCATTCTTCAAGTCACCTATGATAAAATGGAATGGGTAGAGAAGATTTTGAAAAGGCTCGAGCACGATTTTCCCCAGATCACCTCCTTTCAATATGTTATCAATGGAAAAAAGAACGACACCTTCGCCGATCTGAACATCCAGTTGTGGAAAGGCAAACCCTACATTACGGAGACGATGCCCAAACCATACGGCGGAGGAATGCTACAATTTCGCGTGGGACCAAAATCGTTTTATCAAACGAATTCCGATCAGGCCTATGAGCTTTATAGCATAGCCTGGAAGATGGCCGACTTCCAGGGTGATGAATTGGTGTACGATCTGTATACCGGTACGGGTACGATCGCAAACTTCGTCGCGTGCCATGTTAAGAAAGTTATTGGACTTGAATATGTGGCCGCCGCAATCGAGGATGCGAAAATAAACGCACAGGTAAATGAGATCACCAACACCGACTTCTTTGCGGGCGATATCAAAGACCTGCTGGATGAAGAATTTCTTTCGCTGCATGGAAGGCCGGACGTTGTAATAACGGATCCGCCGCGCGCAGGAATGCATGAAGACGTCACGCGGATGTTGTTGAAAGCAGCGCCATCAAAAATCGTTTATGTCAGTTGTAATCCCGCGACGCAAGCCCGTGACCTAAAGATCCTGGCGGAAAAGTATGAGATCGTGGCCGTTCAGCCGGTTGATATGTTTCCCCATACTGTCCACGTTGAAAATGTCGTAAGCCTGCGCTTGCGCAAGGACGAGACAGAGCTTTAGGCTTGCTTCGCCGCTGCCGTTTGTTGAACGGGCGCCGCGGCCTTCTTGGGAAAGGTTACAGTAAAAGTGCTACCCTCACCATACACCGATTTGAGCGAGATGGTACCGCCGAGCTTGGCCACCGCTTCCCTGGTAATAAATAAACCGAGCCCGCTGCCGGTAACACGGTCGGACCCCCGGTAAAACATGTTGAATATCTTTTGCTGATGCTGGGGCATAACGCCAGAGCCGTTGTCTTCGACGTGTAAACTGCAAACGTCGTCCTGAAACCGAACCTCTATGAATGGAGTTTCCCTTGTCAGGTTGTGATACTTAATGGCATTGCCGATCAGGTTGTTGAGAATTACGGTGAGCCGGATCTTGTCAGAAATGAGAATGCAGTCGTCCGGGATCTTAATCCTGAATTCGATCTTATCGGCCAGGCCGTCGAATTTCAAAGTATCGATGACCTCGTCCACTTGTTTCTTCAAATTGAGCGGCTCAACGACCGTCTCCGTTCTTGCGTTGCGCGAATAATCTATGATCTCACGAATAAAATTATCCTGTGCCAGCACGCGTCCCTGAATCATTTTGATGATTTGTACCAGTTCGTTCGGATCTTTCGTGAGGTTAGCCAGGTTAATGAGTCCAAGGATTGAACTGAGAGGCGAACGAAGATCGTGGGATACACTGTACACAAAACGGTCGAGCGCGTCGTTGACATTTTGGAGCTCAGCATTCTTCTGGCTTACGAAATGTTCTTTGCGGATCAGTTCCTCTTCCGACTGCTTGTTCAGATTCATGAGAAAGTAAACTGAAAGAACGGAAACGAGCGTAGATATGAAATAGTTAAAAACAAAACTCATCTTGATGTATAATTCTGACGGCCGCTCGGCTGCGATTTGAAAGTCACCGAAATAGGCAGTAAGAAACAACGCTGTGGTCAATGCGATCATCGCGAGACCGGCTTTCCGGTCTTTGAAAGCAAGTATGGAAAACGCTCCGATCCCGGTAGGAATGAAAAACATAAAGACACCCGTTTCAAAAGGATCATTCAGCGCGGACCAGAAGACTACTAAATTGATCGCCACAAGCAATGTGATTTTTGCCGCCATAAATTTTTTGGCGCGGATCAGCAACAACGAACAAATAGGAATCACAAATAAAACGACGTAGGCAGGAAGTGCATAGTATACCTTGTTACCAAGATCAAGCACGGTGTAAACGACTGCTACCAATAAACAAGTGACGGCGAGATAGCCTGTAAGCATCAGTCTTTTGTATTCAGAACGTGATGTCGTAAGTCGCTTGTCTAACAGGAAATTCCTGAACTTTAATGTTGCAGTCAACTAGAAAATGATTTGCCGTGAATTTACTAAAAATGCAAAATAAAGATCGCGCGATTGAAAAACTATCCCGACAAACAGTGAGACATTATTACATCAAACTTCCCAGGCAAAGACTTTGTATTAAGACCTGGCAATCGTAGCGTTAAAAGAAGGGTAACCCGTGATTGTCTCCTCCTATATTCCAGGCTTAAACAAAATTAATCAAGGTATTCATCAAAAATTGCAAGCCGGGAAGGCACTGCGTTATTGTCGACATTACTGTCGTCAAAGCTTCCAAAAGTGACAAGTAATGTATCAACACTCTTCAAAGACCTTGAAAAACTTACATCGCTACAGAGAAATAAAAACTTCTACGATAAACAAAATCACGTCTTTCTAATTTTATCTCATGAAATTCCTGACCCGGGCCACGTCCTTAACGACCTGTATTGCGCTCCTGGGAATGTTGTTGGGTTGTGATGGTAGCAACACCTATAGTGTTAAAACCGAGATCATCGAGGTCGACTCGCTTGATGAGATAATTCTGTTGAATGATTCACTGGTCAGGCCAATTTTATATACGAATATCAATGGCCTGGAAGCGCTTCCATTTCACAAGGCCAAGGCGAAATTCATTTCAGCAATTCTTCCTTCCGTGCTGGTAGCGAAGCATCAAATTCACACTACAAAAAGCATGATCGCGCAGTTACAAAAGAAAGAACGCTGGAGTAAATCGGACAGCGCATTTTATGCCAGCGTTAAAAGCCGCTATAAAGCAAAAAGTATTGATGACCTGATCGAGCGGCTCGTTACATTACCCAACAGCATTGTGCTTGCGCAGGCTGCCATTGAAACGGGTTGGGGCGAATCGCGTTTCTTTGTGCAGGCCAGCAATCTGTTTGGCATCTGGTCGTTCGATGATACGGAGTCGCGCATCGCAGCCGGCAAAAACCGCGACGACAAAACAATTTTTCTTAGGTCATACGACGATATGTCGCGATCTATCGTCGACTATTTTGAAGTGCTTGCACGGCACAGCGCCTATAAAAGTTTGCGGAAAACACGACAGCATACGTCAAACCCATATTTGCTGATACCGCACTTGAAAAATTATTCCGAACGCAAGGGCTGGTATACGAAGCAGTTGAAAAAAGTTATCCGGCAGAATAATCTTACCAAGTACGATCGATACAGGATTGATCCGGCGTATTTGGAGTAGTGTCGAGGAGTTTAGACTGGAAATGTTCAGCTTAAGTGCCTCGCTGATCTGCGTGGAACAAAACGTTGTATGATTTGCGACAGCTGGCGTTGTGATGTTACCTCGTTAAATTTATTTCGATAAGCGTTGAGGCATTTAGCCACCTTCCGGTGACAAAAAAATAATTTTGCGCCTATAATATCACCCCTTCGGGGTTCCGTCTCGTACTCGTAATTCTTTGCTATAATAATTACACCCCTTCGGGGTTGGTGAGGATGTAAAACGAGATTTTGATTTCGAAAAGGGTGGTGATCGCATCTTCATCGCGCTCATTCTATCAGCGTATCGATCGGCCGATTGTATTTCATATTATCCGATGAGAGTCAACGCTGAATTGTTATTCGATTCCTTCGGCCATAGCCACTCACAATCCCGAAGGGATGCCATTATAGAACTAATTTGCAAGAGAAAAACGAACTGCCGTAGTCGCCCATAATCCCGAAGGGATGGCATTATTATAACCAAATTTGCAAGAGAAAAGACGAACCCCGAAGGGGTGACATAAAAATAATTTTGCGCGTATAATATCACCCCTTCGGGGTTCCGTCCCGTGCTCGCCATTCTTTGCTATAATAATGACACCCCTTCGGGGTTGATGAGGAGGTAAAATGAGATTTTGATTTCGAAAGGGTGGTGATCGAAACCTCCACCTCCTTCCCATCAGCATACCGATCGGCGGATTGTATTTCATATTATCGATGAGATTCAACGCCTAAATTGTTATTCGATTCCTTCGGCCATAGCCACTCACAATCCCGAAGGGATGCCATTATTGTAGAACCAATTTACTTCGGCTGGTTCCCTGGCTCGACAACACTTCAACGAAGTAAATCCCCCGCGGCAGTCCGGCAACCGGAAGGGTCGTTTTGTTCGTGTTCTCGAGTACGAATTCTCTTATAAGCCGGCCGTTGCTGTCGGACAGCTTGATCAGATAGGATTTATCGTCTAACCGGATGCCGACGTTCACATCGCCGGTCGTGGGGTTGGGATATAGAATAATATCTTCAATCAAATCCGCTTCCACATTAACCGACACTACATTGGAGGTCTTAAACGTGCCGTCAAAGTCGGTTTGAGTGAGTCGGTAATATTGTAGTCCGCTTCTTGGGTTCAGATCATTGTAAGCATAGCTGAGGGGAAGGGTTGAGTTACCAGCACCATCAATGGTATCCAGTACAGTCCAGGCATAGCCATTCCGTGATTTTTCAAGAGTGAAATAATCATTGTTGGTTTCGGTTGCAGTTTTCCACTGAATTGCTATGTGTGGGTCAGCGAAGCGGGCATTAAATTCCAGCAGTTCGATTGGCAATGGATTGGTGGCATTATTTGAAGCTAGCGTAAACGCAATGAAGGTACTCGCTGCGCTGCCGCTGGTCTCTGTTCCTGCCGTCGCTGATCCTCCATGTGTTCCATTGCCTAGTGATGCCCATTGCGAA
>DASUTP010000467.1:0-3940 GCA_036374515.1 Chryseolinea sp.
ACAATTCCATATTTTCAAAACAAGTCCGGCGTGCTGAATGGATATCTGCTTGCCGATCAGTCGGTTTTCATCTTTTCGGCAGAAACCTATGGATCGAGGGGAGTGGAGGATATCTATGTTTGCACGAAATCGCCAAATGGAAGTTGGTCAGAGCCAAAGAATCTTGGAAGCACTATTAATACACGGTTTCAGGAACTGAGCCCATCATTGACGGCAGATGGTAAGACGCTGTATTTTTCCACTAATGGTGGAAAGGGGCTGGGAAGCTTTGACGTTTATTCCTCCACCCGGTTAGACGAGGGCTGGACGAACTGGTCTCCGCCCGAAAATCTGGGGCCTGACATTAATTCAGAGGGCCGTGAATTATTCTATCGCCCTTATGAGCAGTGGGGGTACGCGGTATATACAAGTACTAAAAACAGCGACGGCTACGGCGATGTCAAGATTTTCATAACCGGTCAGCCTGCAGTCAAGGACAGTGTTCCCAACCCTCCGGATACTGTGACAAAAATTGTGGTCGTCAGCCGCGAGCCCGAGACTGACAAAAGGGTGAAAGTTTATGGCAAAGTCACAAATGCAAAGACTGGCGAAGCAATCGTGGCTGACATTTTATTCACTGGTCCAGCTGCTTCCCAATCGTCTCAGGCAACCACGGAAGGAGGTTACAATGTTCTGGTCCCGTCTACCGAACAATACACGGTGAAGATTGAAGCTCCGGGGTATATCAGCACGCTGGAGAAGCTTGAACTGGAGACTTATGAAATGAAGGAGTTGGAAATGAACTTTAAGCTTCAGCCTGTTGAAGTGGGGGCTACTGTGAATTTGAAAGACGTTCTTTTCGAACAGGGGAAAACCATGTTGCTCCCGCAGTCCTATCCTGAGTTAGACCTGGTAATAGCATTTCTGAAGGCTAACCCGAAAGTAAAGATTGAGTTGTCCGGTCATACCGACAACAGGGGCATTCCCGGGCAAAATTTAAAGCTTTCACAAGCGCGCGTAGAGAAGGTCAAATCATACCTTGTATCAAAGGGGATTGATAAGAAAAGGATTACAGGAAAGGGTTACGGGGGTTCACGCCCGATTGCCAGTAATGACAATGAAGAAACAAGGCCGCTGAATCGAAGAGTAGAGTTTACGATTTTGAAATTCTAAGTGTGGTCTTGGCCTTAACCTCCGGCAATACTCATCGAACAATTCCGGTGATCCCATTGTTAATTCAAAGGTGCGCCAAAAAGTCGAACAATTCGAAAGTAGGGCCGCGTTTAGCTCACCCTGCATGAAGATTACTATATGACCATTCACGGACCGAATCGCACTCCTGCCAGGTGTCTTTTAATTGACGATGACCTTGATGATCAGGAAATCTTTTCAATGGCAATTCAGCAATTTGATGAGTCTATCAAATGTGACTTCGCTACTGACGGGACAAAGGGGATTGAACAGCTGAGCGCTACCGTTGCGAAAGTTCCGGATTGTATATTTATCGATATGAATATGCCGCGCATGAACGGCATTGAATGTTTGGAACGCATCAAAAAAATCGATCACTTGAAGAAAATTCCTGTATGCATGTATTCCACTTCAGCCGATCCTACTTTGGTAGCCAGGACGAAAGAGCTTGGCGCCGTAGACTTTATCGTTAAACCAGCAGATATTAATGAGTTGAGCACGCTGCTGGGGGAATTTCTTAGGTTAAATGTCATTCGTAAATGAATTACAAAAAGAAGATCGTTTTTCCGGCGCAAGAGATGTTTAAAGGGGCAGCTGGAAAATTGGTTCTTTCGAAAGACTGGCGCGCGACATCAATCGGAGAAATAAAAAACTGGCCTGCAACGCTGGCTTCTTTTGTCCGGTTTTGCATTGATTCGGAGGCCCCTGCCTGTATCTGGTGGGGAGAACAATACACCCTTGTTTACAATGAGGCTTTTGAGAAATTGCTGGGTGTAGCATTTACTCCTGCCCTGGGAAAATCTGGCCGCGACATTCCTGAACTTTGGAGCACCTTCGGTGAGTCGCTTCAAGCTGTTCGCGAAAAAGCCAAGGCAAAGCTGGAAACCAAAAAGGTTAATTTTGAGTTTAGTGACGCTGGTGAAAGGGAGCTGTCGTTTCATCATACTCCCATCGTTGAACCATCGGGCTCCATCGGCGGCGTATTTACCCTGGTTTCTGAGGTTAAAAAATCCAAGCGTAAGGAAAATATTGTGCTTGAGATGGGCGAGCAGCGGTACGTCAGGATGATTGAGGAAGTTCAGGACTATGCGATTATCCTGCTTGATAAGGATGGAACGATTCTGAATTGGAACAAGGGTGCGCAAAATATAAAAGGCTATCGGGACGAGGAGATTATAGGACATAATTTTTCCGTCTTCTACCTTGATGAGGATCGTGAAAGGAATTTGCCTGAGCAATTAATGCGGCTGGCTGCAAAGGACGGCAGGGCTATGCACGAGGGTTGGCGTAAGCGAAAAGATGGCAGCAAGTTTTGGGGAAGTATTGTAATCACCGCGCTTCACGACCGCAAGAATGATATCATCGGCTTTACCAAGGTGACCAGGGACCTTACCGAACGTAAGATCGCTGAGGATAAAACACGCCAGCACGCAGCCGAGCTTGAGATAAAAAACAGACAGCTTGAGCAGTTCGCGTATATCGCATCGCATGACCTTCAGGAACCGTTGCGAAAGATTCAGACATTTATCCAGGTGCTGGAGAAAAAATTAGGCGATCCGGAAGCGAGGCAGAAGTATTTTGCCAAGATAAATCATTCCGCCAGGAGGATGGGTGAATTGATTCAGGCAGTATTGTATTACAGCCGTTTATCACAAAATGAAGAGCAATTCAGCCCGGTGGATTTAAATGTTGTTCTTGAAAACGTCAAGGCTGATTATGAACTTCAGATCGACGAGAAGAAAGCGGTCATCAAAAGCGATGTCCTGCCCGTTATTACAGGAGTGGCTCATGAGTTGAGCCAGCTTTTTGCAAACCTCATTAGTAATGCTCTTAAGTTTTCAACGACTGAACCTAAAATTATAATTTCATGTAGGCTCCTTCAACCTGGTGAGATCCAAAAAATTACCTCCTCGCTGGACAGGTCCAAAAGGTATGTTGAGCTTAAGTTTCAGGACAATGGAATCGGCTTTGAGCAACAATACGCGGAAAAAATTTTCACAATTTTCCAGCGTTTGAATAGCCGTGAGGAATACAGCGGAACAGGGATCGGCCTGGCGTTGTGTAAGCGAATAGTAGACCACCATCTCGGACACATTGAAGCATTTTCCGAATCCGGGAAGGGCGCGTCATTTTGTGTTTATTTACCGTTGGAATAATTCGGACAACTAATTTCAAACGATACCGTGAACTATTCACTGAAGAACAGAGCCGTTCAAAACTCCGCAAAAATTTCCTTGTTAAATCATCTCCTTATTAAGTTATTTTGCGTTTAACAAAATTGTTAAACAAAAAAGACAAATGGGCGGTGAGGAAGCACACACGGAGAAGTTAATCAAGCAGAAAGCGAAAATTTTATTTTTTCAAAAAGGGTTTCTTAATGCAACAACCCAGGAGATAGCCGACGAGGCAGGTGTTAACCGGGCGTTAATTCACTATTATTTCAGATCGCGTGAGCAGTTGCTGGAGACTTTACTGGATGAAACCCTTCAGGAAAAGCGTGATCGCGTGCGCACGATCCTCACGTCCGAGCGTGCATTTCGTGAGAAGATAGCCAGCTACATTGATACCATTGTCGATTATGGATTAAAGTATCCTTATCTGGACAATTTTATCATCAGTGAAACTGCAAGACGCCCTGAAAAAATAAAATTGTTTTGTGCGCGGGACAAGTTCAAATCCAGTGACCTAATCAGGGAAGCCCTTGACGTAGAGATAAAAAAAGGGAAGATCGCTCCGATTTCCGCCGAACATTTCATGGTCAACCTCATTT
>DASUTP010000468.1:0-3138 GCA_036374515.1 Chryseolinea sp.
ATAATCTTTGCTTTCCGCAGCTTGCTTTAAATCGATACATCTTCCGTCCCATGCCGGAAGCTGAACGCCGACGTAGCCGAGTGATGATACCCATTTGCAGATCGTTTTAAGGTTGTCGAACGGTGGCTGATCGCCCATGAATTGCGCCAAAAAAATTGCAGGGCCCTTAAGTGTTTTCATTAGACCGAATATACAGTTTAAGATTATACATTTAGATGCAGAAACCCACTACTTAAGTGTAGTCCATTTTCTGGTTGAATTCGCCGACTTGACAACGGTCTGGACGAAATTCATTCCGCGCACACCATCGGCAACATCCGGAAAATCATACTTGGCAATGTTTAACTTTTTGCCTGGTTTATAATCTCGGACCGCCCTGGTGAAGGCGCGGTAAATATTGGCAAAGGCCTCGAGATATCCCTCCGGATGTCCCGCAGGAGTCCGGGTAAATCCTTTAGCATCATCAGACAAATAGCTCTGTCCCGCGCGGACAATCTCTTTCGGTTTCCCGAGCCACTTCAGGATCATGGTATTCGGTTCTTCCTGTTTCCATTCCAATCCGCCCTTTTCGCCATACACTCTGATATTTAAATTGTTTTCTTCGCCGGCAGCAACCTGTGTTGCCATCAAAACACCGGAGGCGCCATTATCAAAACGTAGCAGCATAGAGCTGTCATCGTCCAGGTGGCGGCCTTTTACCACCGTGTTCAGCATGGCACAGATCTCCGTGATCTTTAACCCTGTAATGTACTCCGCCAAATTTGCGGCGTGGGTTCCGATATCTCCGATAGCACCACCCATGCCCGATTGCTTTGGATCCGTTCTCCAGGACGCTTGCATGTTTCCTGTCTTCTCAAGCAATGTTGACAGCCAACCTTGTGGGTACTCAACATAAATTTTTCGGATTTTTCCAAAGGCACCATCGGCAACCATTTTGCGCGCTTCTTTTACCAATGGATATCCTGTATATGTATGGGTCAATCCAAGAAGCAACCCGGTTTTGTTAACCGTCTTCTCCAATGTCTTTGCTTCAGCGAGTGAAAATGCAATAGGTTTCTCAACTAACACGTGAAACCCGCTTTCCAATGCCATCTGCGACGGACCGAAATGGACATGGTTGGGTGTTACAACAGAAACAAAATCGATACGCTGATCGGGCGGTAAGTTCTTTTCCTTTTCAAACATCTCCTGGTATGTTTCATATACCCTGTTGGGATTAAGATACAAAGCTTCGCCAGTTTCTTTCGATTCCCCGGGTATAATACTGAAAGCGCCACATACCAATTCTATTTCCCCATCGATACCAGCTGCCTTTCGATGAACAGGACCAATAAACGAGGTAAGGCCACCGCCTACCATTCCCATGCGTAGTTTTCTTTTCATTAGTTAAGATTTTGGATTTCAATTAAGGCCTAAAGATTGAAAAATAAAACAATAAAAATAATCGGAAACGATTGCGGTTTAGATAACGGGGCTAATTTTTTTGAGTTGATATAATTGAGGGGCCGATTTTGGAAACTAATACATTAGTTCTTTATTTACCTTTTTCTCACAAATTTCTGCTTCATGACAGAATCACTTTTTCTGAAAAACCTCTGGTACTTCGCCATGCATGGGTCGTTTTTAAAACAGGGTAAGCTTGTTGCTAAGGAAATTCTGGGAGAAAAAATTGTTTTTGGTCGTGATGAACATGATCAGCCATTTGCCTTAAAGGACAACTGTCCGCATCGTGGCGTACCGCTGTCGCAGGGCTGGTACGATGGAAAAATCCTCCAATGTTGTTATCATGGATGGAAATTTGACCACACCGGCACATGCCTTGGCATACCGGCGCTGGCGGATGAAAAATTCGACACAAAAAAAATAAAGGTTTATAAATATCCCTGCAAAGAGATCAATGGCACCGTATGGATCTACATTCCGCAAAACCGGACGCAGCTGCAGGGAGCAGAGGAACGCATACCTGACCTGTTGGTACCTTCAGGGGAAAAATTTTTGTTCGTTGAAAAAGTTACAATGCCGGCAGACATCGACCACGCGGTAATCGGACTCATCGATCCTGCACATGTCACCTTTGTTCATCAGTCATGGTACTGGAGATCTGCGAAAAAATTGAAATTAAAGGAAAAGAAATTTGAGCCGGTTGACCTTGGCTTCAAGATGACACGGCATAAGCCATCGTCGAATTCCAAAGGATATTCTGTGTTGAAAGGGGAAACTTCAACTGAAATCAACTTTCAATTGCCCGGCGTCAGAACTGAGCATATTCAGGTTGGAAAAAATGAAGTCGTTTCAATTACCTGCCTCACTCCCATTAATGAAAATGAGACCGAGCTTAATCACATATTTTATACTTCGATTGGCTTCGTAAAATATGTCTGGTGGCCGTTGCGTCAGTTGGGGAAGCAATTCATTCACCAGGACCTGGGCGTCTTTCGAAAACTTGGCGAAGGCTTAAAATCCAAGCCTACATTAATGCTGCTGGGCGAACCCGATGCGCAGGCGCGGTGGTATCACGAATTGAAGCGGCAGTGGGACCTCTCACAACAAAATAAAACTCCGTTTGTAAATCCGGTTGAAGCCAAGACACTGCATTGGATCACTTGATTAGCATTCAGCCAACAGCCGGCAGCTCACAGCTTATTGCCTGAGCTGATGGCATCGCAAAAAGATTGCAATTTTTTCCAACGCGCTTTTTCCAGTTTGGCGATCTTTCGGTCCACCCGGATAAGGACAAAGATCACGAGGGGCAGCGAACGGGAACGAGCGCTGCAAATGCAATTATATTGTAGACGGCGCGTAGCCCTCCACGTTGCAGGTTATCAGCTACCGAGTTACGGAGAATAAAAGTACACGGCATAGATCAAAAGAGCTATCGGACGTATTGTTGGGTTTCGGATCGTTTGGGATTGGTTGCCGGCATCGTGTGGGGCAATTTTACACGGGGGCACTTACTGGACCTTCCAATCTGCAAAAGTGGAATGATCTTGCACCACGACAATCGGAATTTTTGATGTTACTGATGTCATGAAAATTTGCCGAACATCAGTGGGGGAGTTTGCTGAGGATCTTCTTGTCGATGTAGAACGTTCCAAACGGAAGCACTGAAGAAGCCATAACCATGAATAATCTCCCAAA
>DASUTP010000469.1:0-2737 GCA_036374515.1 Chryseolinea sp.
CGAAGGCGGTGCAGCTCAAGGCCACTACAAAAATGAAGGTTTTCATAGCTGATATAGATTTAACCAAATTTACCAAAATTCGAGCCATCAAACGTTACCGGCGTTTATTTTACTTAATAACAGTTATCCAGCCAATTTCCCGACCTTTTCTCTTTTGAAAACTCGTTTTATTCGCCGTATTTTCCCGCCTTCAAAAAACCGCATGGAGAAAAGTACTGCCATTGTTATTACTGGGGGATACCTGGACACCTACAGCGCCAAAACTGCGCACGGACTAATTCGCGGGACCGACCGATTCACTATTTTAGGTTTGATAGATGAGAAAAGTCCGGGAAAGGATGCCGGCGAAGTGTTGGACGGGAAAAGGAGAAACATTCCCATTTACGCCACGATTTCCGATTTTGTTAAGACTTCGCCACAAAAGGCAAAGTATTGCATCGTGGGCGTTGCCACCAAAGGTGGTGTGATCCCCGAATCGCTTAACAATTTGCTAAAGGAAGCCCTTGAAAATGGCTTCAGTATTGTCAACGGCCTGCATGAATATGTTTCTGATATCGCAGAGCTCGCTGGTCTTGCCGAACGAAAAGGACTTGAGATCATCGATGTGCGCAAACCAAAAAAAGTGAAGGACCTTCATTTCTGGTCCGGCAGAATTAGGGAAGTAAAGTGTCCTAAGGTGGCGGTGCTTGGTACTGACTGCGCATTGGGTAAACGAACAACGACCCGGTTTTTGGTTGAAGCCATGCGCAAAGCAGGTTACAAAGCGGAGATGGTATACACCGGGCAAACGGGGTGGATGCAGGGAGCGAAGTACGGATTTGTTTTTGACTCTACCTTAAATGATTTTATTTCCGGAGAAATGGAACACGCCGTAGTTACGTGCTATCATGAGGCAAAACCGGATATTATTTTTATCGAGGGACAGTCTTCACTAAGAAACCCAAGCGGTCCGGCGGGCTCTGAGTGGATTGTGTCGGCCGCCGCCGATGCCGTCGTTCTTCAACATAACCCGGCACGCAAGCAATACAAGGACATGGAATTTTACCCAGCATATCTGCCTGACCTGAAAGACGAAATCGCATTGATAAAAATTTATGGCGCGCCTACGGTTGCCGTTACCATCAATTCGGCTAAGATGACTCCAGAGGAGGCCAGCAGTTCTGCTACGCGATATGAAAAGGAATTAGGGATCCCGGTGGTACTCCCGCTGGAGGATGGCGTTGACGGTCTTGCGCCTGTGTTTGAAAAAATGATTAAAAACAGTTTGTCTAAAGTTTAATTTTTCAGGGATTTAAAATGAAAATAAAAGACATTAAGGTTTGGAGCGTTGACTTGGGAAATACCAAGCCATACACCATTGCCTTCAAAACAATTGATGAAGTAAAAAATGCATTTGTCGAAATAACGCTTGAAAACGGTTTGACAGGAATCGGCGCTGGGAATCCAAGCGAATATGTCGTGGGAGAAACCTTGGAGCAATGCCTGGACGCGCTCAAGCAAAAGAATCTTCAATTCCTAATCGGTCGTGACATTCGTGAGTTTAATCAGCTTCTATTTGAGGTTTGGAAAAAATTTCCCGACAACCCATCGGCACGGGCAGCGCTAGACATCGCGTTGCACGATGTATTCACAAAATACCTGGATATTCCTCTTGTCAAATTCCTTGGGCAGAAAATTAAAAAATTACCGACTTCGAACACCATTGGAATCAAGAATGTGGAAGAGACGCTGAAAGAGGCCGAGGATTATATAAAGCGCGGCTTCAAGGTTATAAAAGTAAAACTTGGCAAAGATCTCGATGAAGATGTAGAGCGCGTTCTGAAACTTCGAGAGAAGTTTGGTACCGGAATCGTAATCAGGTGTGATGCGAATCAGGGTTATACTGTTGAACAAACTATACAATTCTACGGCCGGACCTACGACGTTGACGTGGAACTTATCGAGCAGCCACTTCCCGCGAAGGAAATTTCGGAAATGAAAAGCTTACCGAAAGAAGTTCGACAGGTGATTGCGGCAGATGAATCCCTGATCACGCCAGCAGACGCCATTGAACTCATCAAGCCGCCAAAGGCCGCCGCGATTTTCAATATCAAACTCATGAAATGCGGTGGTGTTAGC
Source organism: Chryseolinea sp. (assembly GCA_036374515.1). Classification (GTDB taxonomy): domain Bacteria; phylum Bacteroidota; class Bacteroidia; order Cytophagales; family Cyclobacteriaceae; genus Chryseolinea. Next base: position 2,119 of record DASUTP010000469.1, read on the forward strand.
CAGGCATTAAAAATTGCGGATATTGCCCTGCACGAAAATATCGACCTGTTCTGGGGTTGCAATGATGAAAGTATCGTAAGCATCACGGCTGCCCTACATGCGGCCTTTGCCTGTACAAACACGAAGTACATCGACCTGGACGGCAGTTTCGACTTAGCACGAGACGTCGTGAAGGGCGGATTTATTTTAAAGGATGGATTCATGTACTGTTCGGACAAGCCAGGCCTCGGCGTAGAAAAAGTATGATTCAGAACCTGGTAAGCCGGTCTCCAAACGACAGTGCTACTACCGCCCTCCTGCAATATCGTAGATCGCCCCCGTTACATACGAAGCTTCGTCCGATATCAACCACATTATTAAGTTCGCGACTTCTTCAGGTTCGCCCGCCCTTTTGAGTGGGATCATCGATTGTATCCGCTCAATTCGCCCGGGTTCGCCTGCTTTGGCATGAATGTCAGTGCGGATTGTTCCAGGCCGCACTGCGTTGACGCGGATACTTTCTTCGGCGATTTCCTTTGCCAATCCGATCGTCATGGCTTCGATTGCAGCTTTTGATGCTGCATAGTCAATATATTCAAAAGGTGCTCCGAGCCGCGCGGCTATAGAGGAAAGGTTTACA
>DASUTP010000470.1:0-5898 GCA_036374515.1 Chryseolinea sp.
CCAATTCAAGGCTGAAATGGTGAATTTTGGCAAACTTCCGGTCTAATTCCTGTGGTATTGCCGTCAGAACATACGTGCGTGAGAAGTGATATTATAAGTCTATTTCAAAACGATCCGTTTGCCTTCCGCGGCTGACCTTCGGGCAGCGTCGAGTATTTTTACGACAATAAGGTTGTTTTCCAATGAAGAAAGGTCGGTGCCAGGCTGGGTTTTACCCTGCAGAACGTCCGACAGGTATTTCAGATTACTTGTATAGACAGGAGTTTTAGCCTCGGTGATAACATATTCATCTTTCTTTCTTTCTCTTATTGTCTTGCTGTTTTGCGCATGTAGATACCCCGTTGTTCCAAAGACCTCCAGGTCCTTGATCCCAAAAGGCCAATTCCAGGAGGCTTCAATAATTCCGGTAGCATCTTCGTATTCGACCAGTATCGTCGCATCGTCATCCACTTTGGGATAGATATCGGGCTTGATCCTCCTGGTTAGGGCGGTCACCGCCACGGGTGCTTTACCCTTCATCAACCATGTCATGAGGTTCGCGCCATAACATCCAAAATCGATTAGTGCTCCACCTCCGTTTTTTACGGGATCCGTCAGCCAGCTTAAAAATTCTTCGCTACAGCCGATCTCCTTTGGCCCCTGATGTCCGTCATGAACGACCATTTTTCTGATCGAACCGACCGCACCCTGTTCATGAACCATAACCTTTACTTGTTGGTTGCTGGGATACCATGTGGTTTCATAATTTGTAAGCACATGGATGTTGTATCGCTTCGACAATGCGGCAATGCGTTCCGCTTGCTGATTGTTCACCGCTAATGGTTTTTCCACCATTACCGAAATTCCTTTCGGCGCACACGCCTCGACGACGGCAAGGTGGTCGGCAATGGCATTATAAGCCAATACCGCATCCGGTTTGAGCTTTGCCAGCATGTCTTCCGTTGTATTAAAAAACAGCGCATCGGAAAGCTGATAACGCGTTTTATATCGATCAATTAATTTCTTATCGGTTTCGACAATGCCCACAATAGATACTTCTCCATTCTTATACTGGTTCATAAGCCCGTAGGCATGATCATGGCTAAGTCCCACGACCCCAACCTTCAAGACCTGGGCCTCACCTAGAATACTGACCACCATAAATGTCAAAATCAAAAAAAAAGTTTGTCCTTTAATTGATGCGGCTGACACTGACGTTTTCACATGGTTGAAATTCATATGCATTTTTTTGGCGTTTATTCACCGGATTCTAACCAAACAACCTTTTGTTTCGATTTATGTGCTTGCCCCAAAATATCCTTATAAAGCTCAGGACGTCGCGCATTGATATATCTGAAACCTCCTGCCTGTGTTAATTTTTCCGGCACCAGGGAAGCCGTTACAATATCGTCACCAAGGGTTCGGCATTCGCCAATGACGTCTCCGAACGGATCAATGATCATAGAACATCCGTTCTTCAGCTGATCGTCATCCATGCCGATCGGATTTGAAAAAACAGTGTAGATGGCATTGTCATAAGACCTTGCAGGCAACCATTTCATCAGCCAATCTCTTCCCTTCATCCCGTCGAATTCGATTCGCAGCGATGTTGGATCTCGTTTGCGATTCGTCCAGAGCTCGGGAGCAACAAAACCTGCACCAGGCCGGGTGGATGGCGTGCACATCGTGACATGAGGCATAAAAATAATGTCCGCCCCCAACAAGCGGGTAGCCCTGACGTTCTCAATTATATTGTTATCATAGCATATCAGAATGCCGCACTTCCATCCAAAAAGGTCAAAAACGCAATATTGATTTCCCGGCGTGAGATGTGGGTTTATAAATGGATGCAGCTTCCTGAACTTTGCGTGTAGCCCATTCTCAGTGACACAAACGTAGGCTTTGAATAAGTTGTCTGATGAATCCTTTTCAAATAGGCCTGCGAGAATAACTATTTTATTCTTACGCGCGATCTCCGTTAACTTTTTTATGCTCGGTCCATCAGGGATGGGTTCCGCCACGTCAAGCATTTCCGGTTTGGAAAGGTGACGCGCAAATGTATATCCAGTAACAGAACACTCGTGAAAGGCGATAGCATCAGAGCCTTGCTGGGCAGCTTTGGCTGACAGCGCATCAATAACAGTTAGATTATACGCCTTGTCATTGCTCTTGTTTTCAAACTGCGCCGAGGAAATTATCAATGGGTCTTTCATGCTGCGGCGCTTCAATATTCCATAATTTCAATTTTCCTGAAATCTATTGGGTGACTATTTGACTGCAAGGAAATGTATCCGTCCTTCACGGCATCATCACCATCTTTAATGAAGGTCTTGCCCAGTTCATGTGCTGGATTATACTTCGGATTTTCAAACCGAAGTATTTCCTCACCATTCACAAAATGTTTGATGGTGTTTCCCTGCACGTCAATCTCCAGCGTTACCCACTGATCACCGTGGAACGTTCTTTTGACGGAAGCCGGAGAGCAAAACGACGTATTTTTTCGGCCATCAATTTCGACTGTAGTGCCAGAAGCACAGATTTCGCCTACCGGCCGTTCATCTTTTCCATTGCCCCCGTGCAAGTTGTATTCAAGGCAGACCGGAAAAGGTTGGTTCAATCCCATTGAAGCAGGCGCCTGGCTGTGATATTGAACACCACTGTCGCGATATCCCCATACCGGCGCGCCGACCGTAGTTTCTCCTACAAACCGATATTCTACTTTCAACCGGTAATTGGAAAGCTTTTTGTCATAGTACAATGCGCCAAATTTATTCCGAAAACTATCATATTGATCATAGCGGATACTTAGAACGCCTTTCTCCACACGAAAAGTATTCCCAAAATTCACTCCCATTTTATAACCAGAAATTTTCATCGCCCATCCATCAAGATTTTTGCCGTTGAAAAGGCTAACCCATTTTTCTTTCTTAATCACTTGAAGGTCATCCTTTGGAGCAAAGGATATTAGGAGCACTGGAAGAATCAACAAGAAAAAGCGTTTACAAGTCATCGGGAGAAGAAATTAAGTGACTCGTAAAGTAGTGAAAGAAGCTGAAAGCTAAAAGGAGAAGTTAGCGCGGTAACAGACCCCGTGGAGCAGCATACCGCACCCGCCAGCGTGCTGCTTTATCGCCAGGCACTAGCCCGGCTAATATTTCAGAGTAACATTTCCATCTGAGGTTGACAAGATCACAGGAATACCTCCCCCATTGGATTGTCCGCGCACATACGTCTTGTCAAATTTTCCTGTAAAATTTTTGAAGGGAACATCAATGGATTCTCCTTTGATGTCAAGGTCAAGCCCGAGTTGCCCCGGAATAGACACATTTATATTTCCACCACTGGTCCTTAAAGAAAGCTCATCCTTTAGTTCAACAACGCTGCCCCTGATATTGCCGTCGGAAGTAGAGGCGCTGAATGAACCGGAGACTTCCTTGAAATCGATATAGCCATCCGACGTTTTTACAACGATATTTCCCGTTACCTTATCAAGTTCAATATTCCCATCGCTTGTCGAAGCATGAACATTTCCATTGATGTTGGCAAGTCGAATGGTTCCGTCACTCGTGCCCACATCGACACGGCCCTTAATCTGCCTCACACGCACGTCGCCGTCGGAGGTTTTTCCGTGGACGTTCCCTTCGATATCAGTTATTTCGATCGAGCCGTCGCTGGTTTTACACTGCTGGTCGGATATAAGACCCTGCATGGAAATGTCGCCATCTGACGTTGCCAGATTACAGCCTGTTTCCTTCGGTACATATACTTTAAAATGGACACCAATGGACGGTTCGATACTAAAATTCCTGAGCCGATCCTTAGGCTTTACCGCCACCCTGACACTGTTATTGTCGTTGAACGATTCCACGATTATGTCTTCCTCCAATTCGCGGCGATCAATTTTCAAAAGCTTACCTGCTTTTTTTACGATATAGTAAACCATTATTTTACTTCCATCGGTAGGAATGATATCGACGTTGCCGTCGAATGATTTCAGGTCTAGCTGTGCAGGAGTCGAAACATCATAAGTTTCCTTAAAAGAGTAATCAAAATCCTGCGCATGGGAAATGCTGATCGCGACAACGCTGAACATGATGGTTGTTAATAGTTTCATAGTCGTGTTTTGTTGACCCTGGTGATATTTGTCAATCCTAGTGCCAGCCAGCAAAACCCTGAAAAAAATCAATTTCGAAACTTATGGATCTCAACGCTGTACGCAACCGAACCCGCATTGTGCGCCTCCGGGCACATCTTGACACAATGCATAGCGGCATTGCAGTCCCCGGAAAAGCCCCTGCAGACTGCAATGCCGAAGTTATTTTTGGTTCGCTAAAAATTCAATTACATCTCGGATCTCCCGCTTCGACAATAACGTTCCCATTGGCGGCATACCCGAAGGCAGGTTTTGACGATTGCTGATTCTTGAGACGGGGATTTCCATTGGTTCTGCTTCAGCCGTTTTGAGAATGAGTTCTGTTGGGGATTCCTCCAGTAGAATTCCCGTTACCACCTGATTGTCTTTCAAGGTTATTTTGACAGATCCAAAGCCTGGCGCCAGTCTTGCGCTGGGTTCGATAAGGGCCTGGAGCAGTTCTTCCCGCTTAAGCGTGGTTCCGATCCCTCGCAACGAGGGCCCTACTGTCCCCTTTTCATCGCCCATTGAGTGACAGCGTACACATTGTGCCGTGGAATTATACATAAAAATATTTCTGCCATTACGGGCATTTCCGCCGTAGAGCGTTTCTGCAAACGCGTCAGCATCCTTGCCGGTACTACGTAGCGGCGCTAATTTGGCGATGAGTTTTTCAGAATGGGTTGAGTCAACAGCTTCCAGCAAATCGAGCCTGATGCCTGGTGAGAGTTTATTACCCGCCAATTGATTTATAAGGTTTTCGAGTACGGGTTCGGTGTTTTCGAGGGGCATTTCACTTAGAACGCGAAGCATTTGTTGCTGCTCTTCAATTGTTCCTTTTGCGAATATCGGTCCTACGATTCCCGTTAAATTTTCTTTGCTGATGTTTAGCTCATTCAGAAGTCCGATAGACGTCGTTCTGACAGAGCCATCTTTGTCGTTCATGCCCAGCTTTATTGCCGATTCAATGTTTTCGTACTTCAATTTATGCAAGGCTATCAGCATCGCCGACCTGACACCAGGAGAAGTATTTTGCCGCATGATCTTATCCAACTGCTGATTGTGATCGGCGATTCCCAGTTCGCCCAGCATATTTGCTGTTGAGATGAGGATATCAGGATTATTAGTGTTCAAAAAGGAATTCACATTGGATTTCACCTTAGTCACCACCATAGCGGGATCGCGTTCGATCTTACCACGATAACGGCCGTCTACCCGATCCATAACGGAAGGGCTAGCCCAGGTTCCAAGTGTCGCCAGCGCTTCGCCGCGAATGACCGGAGCAACATCAGTTCTTTTCGCAAAAGTCATCAGTAAATCCAACTCTTTTTCGCCGCCTACCCGCAGACACGCATTGATCGCGCGGCGTAAAAGAGCTTCAGATGTAAATCTTTTTTCCTGTAGTACAGCGGCAAGCGCCGGAAGTGCGCCTGGAATCGACAGGTCGTCGTTGATCGCCCTGGCAGCATCAGTTACAATCAGCTCATTTTTATCGTTGAGGAACAAGGCAACTTTTTCACTTTGCATTCTCCTTAACACCAGGACTGCCGCCCTGCGCAGGGCCTCATTTGGACTATTTGCCAGGGCCGCCAACGGCTCTTCTTTGCCGATTCGCGAAAGCGCGAGCACAGCAGCGTGCCTCAAGTAAACATCTTCATCATTGTTTTGCTCAATCATTGTTAAGAGAGGCTCAACACCATTTGCGTATTGCAATCTCCCCAATGCCTGCGCCGCAAAAAACCGGACGCGGGGATATTCATGGCTGAGCAGCGGAATGAGTTTATCCG
>DASUTP010000471.1:0-10078 GCA_036374515.1 Chryseolinea sp.
GTCCACCACTTTCATTGAAAAGTGGGGGCCTGATGCACTGCCGCCACCCAGGGGACTTTCGCTGATATTTAGCTCTTGCTTATACTTTGCATTCTGAAGTGCCTCTGGCTTCAGCGTTATCTCAACAAATTTTCTGTTTTGTACCAGTACTACCTTCTTAACATCCCCGCTGCTCACCATTTGCTTGAAGGTGTCGTAATCTATTTCCTTCAGGTTGTTGGAATTATTAAAGTACATCACACCAATGATGACCGCTACCGTCGCGAGAATAACCCAAATCTGGTAGTTGCCCCTTGGTGGTTTTGAGGGTAATAACGGTTTATTATTATCTTTCTTGTCTGCCATTTCTATGTTCCAAATGATTTAAAAATACCAAAATAAATAACGTGGGGATGTAGTTTTAGTTCTTGTCGCCGGTAATTTCAGTTATGTCGGCATCGCCCCACAATCTCTCTAATGCGTAAAATTCTCTGCGATCTTTACGGAAGACGTGGGCAACCACATTGATATAGTCGAGCAACATCCACTCTTTATTGTTTTTGCCCTCCGTATGCCATGGGTTTTCCTTTAATTTTTTGAAGACCTCAGCATCAATTGAATCTGAAATAGCATCTAATTGCTTATCGGAATTTCCAGAACAAATAACGAAGAAGTCGGCTACCGCATTTTTGATTTTCCTGAGATCCATTACTACAATGTCCGAAGCTTTCTTCTCTTGCATCCCCTTCACAATCACGTCACTGAGGGTTTCTGAATCTGCCCCCTTCCTTTTTTTCGCCATTAATCTATCTTCGTTTTTTTTTAACCTACAAAACTAATCAAAATTACATTGTATAAAATCCCTGCCAATACGCTTTTCATCGGCAAAAAACTGATTTTCATGCCTGAATGTCATTCTACTAACACTCTTGCGCTGGAACTCTGCCAACAATCGCATACGCCGGACGGTACCTTGATCATCACAGATCGCCAAACTTCGGGAAGGGGGCAGCGGGGAAATTCCTGGGAATCGCATCCAGGAATGAATTTAACGTTCTCCGTGATATTAAAACCTACATTTCTCGCCGTGAAAGATCAATTTTTGCTCAGCATGCTCACGAGCCTGGCGATTCACAATTACCTGTCAGAAACCTGTCCACAGGCAGTCTCCATTAAATGGCCAAACGATATTTTAATAAAACAGTTCAAAATCTGTGGAATTCTTATCGAAAATCAGCTGGTGGGCGATCAGGTCAATAATACAGTGATCGGAATCGGCTTAAATATTAATCAGCAGGAGTTCGGCGTGCAGCGCGCGACCTCTCTCTCTTTGGAAACGGGGCAGAAATATGACCTGCAGAACGTCCTGGAAGGATTATTGTCCCACCTTGAAGTCCGCTACTTGCAGCTGCGACAGGGGCGTGCGGCACTTTTGCGCGAAGATTACCTCAAAAACTTGTACCGATTCAACCAGCGTCATACATTTCAATCCGGTGACGTCCGTTTTGAAGGCAAAATTTTGGGCGTCGATGGCCAGGGAAAACTGCGGGTCGCCATCGGGGAGCAGGAGAAGACATTTGGAGTGAAAGAAATTTTTTTCGCGGATTGACGTAGGGCAAAAATCACCAGGAATGAATACAAATATTTTTACATCGCGTAGCCGGATCGTCATCACCTGCAGCAAGCGGCTGTCGCCGTACCTGGAGCGGGAGGTAAAAGAACTGGGGTTTGAGGTGGAACGGGTTTTTGCCACCGGAGTTGAGTTGTTCGGAACGGTAAATGATTGCATCCGGCTAAACTTAAACCTGCGGTGCGCAAGCCAGGTTCACTATTCATTGCTGGAATTTCCGGCGAAGAATCCGGATGAGCTTTACAGGATCTTGTCCGACTATGCATGGGAAAACATCATTGCAAAAGACGGATATTTTTCTGTCACCTGTAACGTAGACACCCCGTCGATCAACAATACCATGTTCGTAAACGTAAAGGTGAAGGATGCAATAGTGGACCGGATCCGAAGCAAAACCTCAACGCGACCGAATTCAGGGTCCGAGCTAAGCGGTGCAGTGGTCTACCTTTTTTGGAAGGACACCAACGCAGAAGTTTTCGTGGATACTTCGGGAGAGACATTGTCGAAGCATGGATACCGGAAGATCCCGGGCAAGGCCCCAATGCTGGAGGCATTGGCAACCAGCACGTTGTTGGCAACGAGGTGGGATCGTAAATCACCGTTTGTGAATCCGATGTGTGGGTCGGGTACACTGGCCATCGAGGCGGCAATGCTGGCTACGGACCGAAGGCCAGGACTATATCGCACCAACTATTCATATATGCATTTTTTGGGATATGACCGAAGCATACATCAGCAGGAGGTTGCCCGGTTGAAAAGTCTCATTGAAGAAGTGCCTGAGCTCCGTATCGTGGCATCGGACAACCGCGAGGATGCAATATCCATTTCCAAGGTAAATGCGGGTATAGCAGGCGTTGAACATCTGATCGACTTTAAAGTTTGCGATTTCGAAGAGACGGATGTTCCGGAAGGTCCAGGAGTTATTTACTTCAATCCGGAGTACGGCGAGCGGCTGGGCGAGATTTCAGCGCTGGAAAAAACCTATTCGCGTATCGGCGATTTTTTAAAGCAGAAATGTAAAGGGTATATGGGTTATATCTTTACGGCAAATTTAGAGTTGGCAAAAAAAATAGGATTAAAAGCAACACGCAGAATCGAATTTTATACGGCAAAACTCGACTGTCGTCTCCTGGAATTTGAGCTTTATTCCGGCACGCGAAGAGAAGTAAAGGCGACGAAAGAAATAACCGAATAGAAATGATGTACGTTTGATTTGATTAATTTGGGAACAATTGGCGCCCCAAATATTTTATGTAAAAAATATCCTCGAAAAGAACAACAACGACCAAAAAATGACTGAAGTACAGGAAATACCAAAACGGCCCGTCCGGAAATTTTTAAGTGAAGATTTTAAAGTATCATCATGGGAAGACATCAAACCCTTCTTCGATAACCTGCTAGAACGCAGGATCGAATCGGTCGATGATCTGAGAAATTGGTTTCACGACCGGAGTGAGCTTGAGTCAATCATCAGCGAAGATCTGGCCTGGCGTTATATCAATATGACGTGTTATACCGAAAACGAGGATTATCGGAAATCCTATCAGGATTTTATCGAAAACATTCAGCCGCAGATCGCACCCGTTTCGGACAAGCTGAATAAGAAAGCCGCCGCCAGCACTTTTTTAAACGAGCTTGCAAACGGCGAAGGTTATGATTTGATGATCCGCAGCATTAAAAAGGATATTGAGATTTTCCGTGATGAGAACGTACCCCTGTTTACACAAATCAGCACCGAGGCACAGAAGTATCAGCAAATATCCGGTGCGATGACCGTGGAGGTCAATGGAAAGGAGCTTACACTTCAGCAGGCTTCCGTATTTCTGATGTCGACCGACCGGAAGCTTCGCGAGGAAGTTTATAACAAGGTAACGAACCGACGGCTTCTGGATCATGAGACGCTGGATAAACTTTTTTCATCGTTGGTTGATCTTCGTCATAAGGTTTCTGTAAATGCCGGATTTAAAAACTTCCGTGACTATATGTTCAAAGCTTTGGGGCGATTCGATTATACGCCACAGGATTGCTTTAATTTTCACGATGCAATTCAGCACGAAGTCGTACCGATCCTAAATGAATTTTCCAAGGATCGAAAGAAAGCCCTTTCTGTTTCTGCGCTTAGACCATGGGATAAGGCCGTCGATCCCGAAGGCCGGGAAGCGCTGAAACCTTTTACAAACGGTCAGGAACTAACGGAAAAAACGATCGAGGTTTTTCGCCGGTTGGATCCGTTTCTGGGCCAATGTCTCGCGATCATGAGGGAGATGGGGCACCTCGACCTGGAATCACGTAAAGGAAAAGCGCCGGGTGGGTACAATTACCCGCTTTCTGAAATCGGAGTTCCTTTTATTTTCATGAATGCGACATCGACGCTTCGGGATATGGTGACTATCATGCACGAGGGCGGGCACGCTATTCATAATTTTCTTACCCGCGACCTTGAGCTCAACGACTTTAAATCCACTCCTTCGGAGGTGGCTGAGCTTGCCTCAATGTCGATGGAGCTTATTTCGATGGATCATTGGGACGTTTTCTTTAATGATCCGGCGGAATTGAAGCGCGCAAAAAGGGAACATCTCGAAGATCTCATTGAAACTCTGCCCTGGGTTGCAACCATCGATCGATACCAGCATTGGCTGTATGAAAATCCTACCCACAGTCCGGAAGAAAGAAAAGAGAATTGGAATAAAATATTTGATCAGTTTGCCGATAACATAACCGATTGGTCGGGGCTTCAGGAAGCCAAGGATTATCTATGGCAAAAGCAGCTCCACCTGTTTGAAGTTCCGTTTTATTATATCGAGTATGGTATGGCCCAACTCGGTGCAATTGCTGTGTGGAGAAATTTCAGAGCAGACAGCGCAAAGGGTTTGGAGGGTTATCAAAACGCTTTGAAACTGGGCTATATGAAATCCATTCCGGAAATTTATAAGGCTGCCAATATAAGGTTCGACTTCAGCAGAGGTTATATCAAAGAGCTCATGAATTTCGTTCGCGAAGAACTGGATAAAATCTGAGAGTGTGGCTGGTAATTAGAAACTTGAGATTTTGCTAGCTACGGCCAGCCTGGAAACTATCATTACGACACTTGTCTAACAACTCGCTAAGCTGCGCTGCTTCTTCCTCATTGAGGGAAAGGACACCGTCGAGTTCGTTTTGATATTTTTCAAGAGACCTTAATAGCTCGAGGCCCGGCTCGGTAATATTTACGTCCGTCGCTCTTTTGTCATTCGGACAGGTTCTTTTCGACACGAGATCTTTTGCCAAAAGGCGGTCGAGTAGCCTTGAGACATCGGAATTTTTATCAAGCATTCTCAGCTTGATTTCGGTTGCCGAGATGCTCTTGGGGTGCTGCCCTTTGAGGATGCGAAGAATGTTAAACTGCTGGGCAGTGATTTTGAAAGGTTTGAAGAAATCCTGCTGCTTGCTTTGTAGCCAACTTGCTGTGTAAAGTAAATTGATCACGGCCTTTTGATGGGCGCTTCTGAATTTTTGTTGTTTGATTTCTTCTTCAATTTTCATCTTGAGAAGGGTTGACGTTGTGAGCTTCCTGAAAATTATCTAATAATAACGATCAATCACCTTAATAGATGCGGTGTGTCAGGCCGATGAAAACAAAACCCCGGATTCAAGTCCGGGGTTTTATATTTATGATCAAGCAGCTTTTTTGTCCAGTTCAACTTTTACCACCAGTTCAACCTCATCGCTAACAACCATTTCGCCTGTAGGTACTTTATTAGCCCAGGTCAAACCGTAGTCCTGGCGATTGAGTTTCCCAATCAGCTTAAACCCAGCTTTTGTCCCACGAGGGTGATTTATCGTTCCGCCGTACGTAACGTCAAATTCAACTTGCTTGGTTACACCGTGCATGGTCAAGTCACCTTTGAGTTTGTATTTGCCACCGTCCTTCACAAGCGTTCCGGCAAATTTGATCTCCGGATATTTTTCTGCTTCGAAAAAATCCGCAGATTTCAAGTGGCCGTCTCGTTTTTCGTTGTCAGTGTCGATCGACGCCGTCTTTGCAGTAAAGTCGACCTGTGCGCCGTTGAAATCATCTGACTTAGATACAATTGCTCCATCGAAGTCATTGAACTTTCCTTCCACTTCGGAGACTGCCATGTGGGTCACATTAAAACCGATCTTGCTGTGTGCTTTGTCAATGTTCCAGGTAGTTTGTGCTAATGTCACTCCTGAAATAAGCAGCAGCGCCAGAATTGCGTTTAATTTTTTCATTTGTTAGTTTTTTTGAATTGGTTAGGTAAAGCTAACACTGTGCCAACTTATTTGTTTAAACATTAAATTATATTATTGTTAAAATGCTGATTATCAGGTCAATAATTTTTGGGGAAATTGGGTTATGCCTTCAGGTAAAAATCAACCGTAAGTTTTTTATACCCGTCTGACCAGCGTTCGGCTTCATCGTATAACACGATTTCCCCGGCTTCTGTGGGGACCTGGTATTTTCCAAATTCAAGCAGCCACCGTTCAATTGCCTTTTCCGGTCGGGTTCTGAAGCTGTATTGCCGCGCGCAGAAGAGCTCATTTTGCCTGCAGAGGTCGATGAATTGCAAACCTTCGGTAAAGGGTAGGACGACATTGAATTTGCCATTGTGTTTTAGTAGTCGTACCGTTGCATCAATCAGTTCCTGGTAAGAGAGTGTAATGGTATGCCTTGCCTGATGCCTTTTTTCACCCGGGGGACGCTGACTGTTATTAAAATAGGGTGGATTGCTAACGATACAATCGTACTGCTTATCAGAAATGAAATTCTGAATTGAAGTATGGTGGAGAAAGATCTTGGAATCCCACGGAGAACTCTTAAAGTTTTCTTCTGCTTGCGCCGCATCGCTTTCTTCAATTTCAACCGCGTCAATGGTAGCAAATTCCGAAGAGCGTTGAGCAAGCATCAATGCGATAGTTCCGTTACCCGTGCCGATATCCAGTAGGGTTTCAGCCTGAGCGATGTTGGCCCATGCACCCAGTAAGACCGCATCCGTGCCCACCTTCATGGTGCTCCTGGCATGAGACACAGTAAACTTTTTGAAATGAAAATGCGACTTATTTCTCATTGACAGCATGTAAGTAGTGTCCGTCACGGAAGATATGGTAAATAGTGTTCTGCGGAAGGTCGCAGGAGCGTTTTCTACCTTAACTTAGAGTTCAAAAATAAACATTTAAATAATGAGCAGAAAAATCCGGTGGGGTATCATGGGGTCTGGAAATATTGCAAACAAGTTTGCCGACGATTTGCGATGGGTGGAGGATGCGGAGCTGATGGCTGTGGGTTCGCGCGACCATCAAAAGGCGATTGAGTTCGCAGCGCGACACAATTCCAAGCTTGCCTTTGGCACTTATGAAGAATTAGTTTCGTGCCCTGAAGTTGACGTGGTTTACGTGGCGACACCCCACGGTCTTCACCGCGAACATGCAATGCTATGTATCCAACATAAGAAAGCGGTTCTATGCGAGAAAGCTTTTGCGTTGAACAGCTTCGATGCTGCTGCGATGATTGAAGCAGCAAAGAAGAATAAGGTATTCATAATGGAAGCATTCTGGACAAAATTTATTCCACAGTATGAAAAGGTAGAATCGCTGATTCAGTCGGGTGCCATCGGGCAAATAAAATTCATCCAAGCGGACTTTGGTTTTAAGGCATCAACGCCTCCCGCTCCCCGGTTATACGAGCCGCATCTGGGCGGCGGCGCCCTGCTCGACATTGGCATCTATCCTGTATTTCTGGCAATCTCATTATTGGGACGCCCCGGCGAGGTATTCGCAACCATGAAACCATTTTCAACAGGCGTTGATCAACAGATCGCCATAGCGCTGAAGTTCGAGACTGGCGCATTGGCTAGCCTGAGCGCTACCTTTGAAGCGGCCACACCCGTTGAGGCAACCATTTCGGGTGACGACGGTTGCATTCGGATGACTAACCGTTTCCACAACCCTACCGGGAACGTGGCGCTGACAAGAAATTTATTGCCGGTTGAAATTGGATCGATACATCGCGAGCAGGGGCACGGATATCAATTTGAAGCAAGACATGTTGGTGATTGCCTGCGGAAACAATTGTTGGAAAGCCCCGTAATGCGACACAGCGACACATTATTATTGATGGAAACCTTGGATAGAATTCGGGCCGTTTGCGGGATTCGCTACCCGGCTGATGAGCGAAAATAAATTCGTATTTTTCGGCCTTGATGTAAAATTATGCAACCAGTATTATCATTAAAAGGAGAGAAGTCGGAAGTGTTTTCCTCAGTCGAAAAGTATTTATCAGACAATGGATTTAAGATCGCGGCAAAGGATTTTAACAGGCCGTGGGGCGGTTTTTTTGTGCTCGATGAATCACAGGCCCAGAAGTTTGGGCAATTGTATTTTCCAAATATTGAACTTTCAACATTAAAGATCAGCGGAAAATTAAGTCCCAAAATTTTAATGGTGCAGGCAAATACACGCCTCTCCTGGCAATATCATTTCCGACGCGCTGAAATATGGAAACTGGTTGCCGGTGCCGCGGGTGTTGTAACCAGCGACGATGATAGGGAAGGGCCAGTTCAAACGTTGAAAATTGGCGAGATCATTCGCTTAAAACAGGGACAACGTCATCGTCTTGTTGGCCTTGATGGGTGGGGAATGATCGCCGAAATCTGGCAGCATACTGATGCATCCAGCCCATCCGATGAAGAGGACATTGTTCGAGTGCAGGACGACTTTGGACGTTGAGGGTGGGGAGGGGTGATTGGTGTGATTGGTAATCGGTAGTCGGTAAACAGTAATCGGTAATCATTAATCATTAATCAGTAATTGGTAAGCAGTAATCGGTAACTATCAATAATCAATAGTCAATGATCAATAGTCAATGGTCAATAATTAATGATCAATAATCAATAATCAATAATCGAGGGATGCGATCACACCATTAACAAGTTTTGTAATGTCAAAGCCATGGTGGGAAACGCCGAGCCTGACGATGACCAGCTTCTTCGACGGAATTATCATCACATACTGCTCTTCAAAACCGTCGGCCCAGTAAGTGTCGGCAGGAAGGTCGGGATACTTCCGGAGTCGTGCATCTTCACGTTCCCCGGCATTCAGCCACCATTGCGCGCCATATCTGCCGAGCTCAGCGGCAGGCGCAGGAGTCGTCGAATATTTCACCCAGCCAGCCGGCAGGATAGCCTCTCCGTTCCAAACGCCATCATTAAGAAAAAGCAAACCAAATCGCGCCCAATCTCGGGCTGTAGCAAAACTGTACGAGGATGCGACAAAGGTGCCGGAAGCATCCGGTTCCATGATCATACTGTGCATGCCTATCCTGATAAAAAGTTTTTCAGTGGGAAACTTAAAATAGGCGCTGTCGCCAACGGTTTGCCTGATGATCTTCGACAGGATATTGGTAGTACCGCTTGAATATTGAAAGAAGGTCCCGGGCTTATGCGCCAGCTCCTTTGAAAGAGCAAAAGCAGCTTTATCATCGCTCTTAATAAACATTTTGTGGAAGTCAGCCGTGGGTGAGAAGTATGATTCAGACCACGCCAGGCCACTGCTAGCCTGAAGCAAATGATTAAGCGTGATTTCCCTTCGGTTGTCGTCCTGCCATTCAGCTATCGGCGCAGGCTTGTCAACCTCGAGTTTGCCCTCCTTCACCAGAATGCCGATCAGGGCATTGGTGACGCTTTTTGTCATCGACCACCCCATGAGTCGGGAATTTTTGTCGAACCCTTCAGCGTAACGTTCACCAATGATTTTGCCCTCGTGTACCACCAACACGGCATGGGTGTTCAACGGTTCACTTGGATTCGGCTCCTCAAAGGCGTCGGCCAGGGCTTGTCGAAGTAAAGCGTGATTTATATTTGGCGAAACCGGATCAATCACGTCGCCCGCTGGCCAGGAGAGCGTGTCAGACGCGGGCATTGAAGCCGCAAGCTTGATTTTTTGTCTTCGCACATCTTCTTCAGATTGCTGGGCGAGCAACGTACATCCTAAGCCCTTTCTAAAAATTGCCTTGCTGGTCTTCCAGAGTACAGTAGCCGTTACGCTGGAGTCGCCGATTTCAAATCGCGCACTCGACAATCCCGGAAATACCTGGAGTTCCTTGTCCCGTACGCTTTGCGCATCACGCCCCGTTACAAAAACACAGGAGCACATGGTCTTCGCACCCATCCCGGCCATTACGGGGGGGAATGTGATGACGACGTAGCCTGTCAGGATGACTATTATTCCCAGCAAAGTGAATAGAATAATTTTTAAGAATCTGTTCATGGTAGCGAATCGGATATCGTAATCCGTTAATCCAGGCTGATGTTTAAAAGTAGCAGAATGCAAACGAGTTTTGCCACTCCTTGGAGAATTTTGTTATGATTGAGAATTTTTGCAGAGCTTTAAGCATTTCAAACTTCAACAAATAAAAGACAGCGCCACGAAACTCTTAGAACTTAAAACTTTCCTGGATGAAAAAGTCGATAA
>DASUTP010000472.1:0-16634 GCA_036374515.1 Chryseolinea sp.
ACGAGTTTTGCCACTCCTTGGAGAATTTTGTTATGATTGAGAATTTTTGCAGAGCTTTAAGCATTTCAAACTTCAACAAATAAAAGACAGCGCCACGAAACTCTTAGAACTTAAAACTTTCCTGGATGAAAAAGTCGATAAATACAATCGGCCGAAATTCATTGAGACCGATCCGGTAATTATTCCGCACGGCTATTCCAAAAAACAGGATATTGAAATCGCCGGGCTATTCGCCGCTGTGCTCGCATGGGGACAGCGTGTAACGATTATCAGAAAATGTAAAGAGCTTCTCGCGCGCATGGACAACGATCCGCATGCGTTCGTACTGCATCATTCCGACAATGATCTGAAATCGCTCCAGGAGTTTAAACACCGGACTTTCAATGAGACTGACACTTTGTATTTTATGTCCTTTCTGAAATGGTATTACACCAGGCACGCATCATTGGAAGAGGCGTTTGAGATTTTGCCGTCAGATCAAACCATAGAAGCAGGCCTTATAAATTTTTATAACCGATTTTGCAGCTTGCCTGAATTTCCGGGACGAACTAAGAAACACATAGCAACACCTCAAAGAAAATCGACATGCAAACGTATTAACATGTACTTGCGGTGGATGGTGCGGGACGACAACAAAGGAGTTGACTTTGGCCTGTGGAAAAATATATCTCCTTCCCAGCTGGTTTGTCCCTGCGATGTCCATGTCGAGCGAGTTGCCCGCAGGCTTAAATTGATCAGGCGAAAGCCAACGGATTGGCAAACTGCACTTGAATTGACGAACAACCTGCGAAAGCTCGATGCGCAAGATCCCGTTAAATACGACTTTGCTCTTTTTGGCTTAGGGATAGAGGAGCGATGGTCTAAGGATTAACACGGAGAATGTATAGCCCACTCGAATTCGGCAAGCTAATCATGAAAAAGGAGAGTTGAACAAGAAATATTCAATTTAAAACTATTCTAAACTAAAATCAGACAGAGGTTTGGGGCTTTTCAAGTTTTCGCTCCGGATCATTGAATGAAGTAAGGTTTTCGCCATAATTTCTGGTTCAACACTTTAAATAAATTTGAAAAAATGAGTTCCCATAGTAGATTTGTGCCGCTTGTTTTGAAAACGGACACTGAATTAAACATGAATAAAAACTTTATCTCTTCCGCTTGCAAGTTCTTCTCACTGGTTCTCGTTTTCGCATTTATCAATTTTACTTCTTCGGCTCAGGAAATCTCCACGGAGCCTGCTGCAATAAAAGCTGGTGAAGGCTTGTTTAATGCGAATTGTAAAGCTTGTCATGCTGTAAAACGAAAATTAGTGGGCCCCGCGCTGGGAGGGGTTGAGAACCGCGCACCATCAATTCAATGGATCAAGGACTTTGTTCACAATTCATCTGCTGTGATCAAGAGCGGCGATGATTACGCAGTGAAATTATACAATGAGTACAACAAGACGCAGATGACGGCTTTCACCTCGCTGAAGGATGAAGACATCATGAACATCTTGGCGTATGTCAAAGCTGAATATGAAAAACCCGACGCTCCACAAGGTCCGACCGGGCCTGCGGCGCCTGGCGCACAGGGTGGTGATACTGCCTCTGCCAAATACCTGAATGTCATCCTGGTTGGAATGGTGGTCATCCTGCTGTTGCTCCTTATTATATTAGCGTTAATCGTATCAGCCCTTAAACGGTTCCTCGACCAAAAAGAGCTTTCCGAAGAAGACCGTGAGGTTGTTCATTCGCCTATCTCGGTTGGTTCCATCACCAGAAGTCCGGGATTTATTTTTATCGTCGTATTTCTCGTGGCAGCACTTGGATTCAAGGCTGTCATTAACGGTCTGTTTTCTGTCGGCGTTCAACAAGGATATGCACCGAAACAGCCCATCGCATTTTCACACAAAATTCACGCTGGGCAATATGAGATAGACTGTCAGTACTGTCACGTGGGCGTGACCAAAGGTAAGAGTGCCACCATTCCGTCAGTCAACATTTGTATGAACTGTCACAACCAGATCAAGACGGGTACTCTGACCGGCGAAGGCGAGATCGCAAAGATTGTCGCTGCATACGAAAATAATAAACCGATTGAGTGGATCCGCATTCACAATCTTCCCGACCTGGCTTATTTCAATCACGCGCAGCACGTCAACGTTGGTGGTGTTGAATGTCAGACGTGTCACGGCCCGATTGAGACCATGGATGTGGTAAGACAGCATTCGCTCTTAACAATGGGCTGGTGTATCGACTGTCACCGGAAGACCGACGTCAATACCAAAGGCAATGCCTATTACGACAATCTGGTCGAGCTGCATAATAAATCCTCTAAAACGCCTATGAAGGTGGAAGATGAAGGCGGCTTGGAATGCTCAAAATGTCACTATTGATTCACTGCTGTTGAACAAATAGCCACAACGAATAACGAAAAACGATTCATTAATAATAATGGAAGAGTCTAAAAAGGTATACTGGAAAGGCATCGAGCAGCTCGCAAACAATCCAGAGTTTGTAAAGCACGCGCATAATGAATTTGCTCAGCCTGGTCCGGAAGAAGATTTGGGACACTCTCGCAGAGATTTCTTGAAGATGATGGGATTTGGCATGTCCGCAGTAACGCTGGCGGCATGTGAAGCGCCCATTCGGAAAGCTATCCCTTACGTGAACAAACCCATGGATACTGACCCTAGCATAGCAGATTACTATGCTTCGACTTATATTAATGGAGGCGATTACTGCAGTATCGTTGTTAAGACCCGCGAAGGCCGGCCGATCAAAATTGAAGGGAATGCCCTGTCGAATGTAACGAAAGGCGGAACAAGCGCGCAGGTGGAAGCATCGGTGCTTTCCCTCTACGATAATTCCAGGGCAAAGAGTCCAAAAGCAAATTCAAAAAGAATTGATTGGGCTGACCTCGACAAACAGATCATTTCAAAGTTAAATGAAGTGTCTGGGGCAGGCGGCCAGATCCGGATTGTCAGCAATACTATTCTTAGCCCGAGCACCAAGGCAGTCATAGAAAAATTCAGAGCGAAGTATCCGACAACGCAAGTTGTCCAATACGATCAATCGTCCATTTACGGAATGTCGAAGGCAAACGAAGAGTCTTTCGGCTCGGCATTTATTCCTTCCTATGATTTCAGCAAGGCAAGTGTAATTGTCGGGATTGGCGCGGACTTTCTGGGAAGCTGGTTTGCTTGCATTGAAACCACTAAGCAATACGCGCTTACTCGTGAGGTGTCAAAAGAAAAAATGGAGATGTCCAGGCATTACCAGTTCGAGTCTGTGCTTTCTATTACCGGTGCAAACGCCGATTACCGTACGCAAATAAAGCCTTCGCAAGAAGGCGCTGTCGTTATCGCCCTGTACAACATTCTCGCAGGAAAAGCGGGACGTCCTACAGTTTCTGGCGGTGATGAGAAAATAAATAACCTCGCAAAAGCCGCTGATGACCTGTGGAATGCACGTGGCAAAGCCCTTGTGGTCTCCGGATCCAACGATAAGGCCATTCAACTGTTGGTTAACGGTATCAATGATATCCTGGGCAGTTATGGAACTACCATAAACACCAGCCTTACCGTGAACTATCGCCAGGGCGACGATCAGGCGATGGCGAACTTTATAAACGATGCCGAAGGTGGCAGAATCGGTGCGGTGATTTTCTTAAACTGCAATCCGGTTTACGATTATCCAACAGGTGATAAATTGGCTGCGGCGATCAAAAAGATCGGCCTCTCCATCTCCACGAACTACAAGGAAGATGAAACGGGATCACTTGCCAATTACTCGGCCCCCGACCATCACTTTCTTGAGTCCTGGAACGACGCCGAACCAAAGAAAAGTCACTTTAGCCTGGCGCAACCTGCGATCACTCCCATCTTCAGGACACGTTCGGCGCAGGAAAGCCTTCTTACATGGGCAGGCGACACGAATGTTGATTATTTTGAATTCGTTAAAAATAACTGGAGAACCTGGTTCTTCCCCAACCAGACTGTATTCGGTGATTTTCAAAGCTTCTGGGACAAATGCCTTTATGACGGTGTGTTCGAACCTAGCGTAGCCACTGCAACCGCGGCACCATCCTTTAACGGGGATGTAAACGGCGCCGCTGCCGCGATTTCCAGCAATTATAAAGCGGGGAAATGGGAACTTGTTGTTTATGAAAGTGGAAATATTGGAAACGGATCGCAAGCGAATAACCCGCTGTTGCAGGAATTACCCGATCCAATTACGAAAGCGGTTTGGGATCACTATGTCACTGTCGCGCCAAAAGATGCCGTGGGCATAAATTTTTCCGAAAGCTTCACGAAATATGCCACGATAAAAGCCAATGGAAAGACCTTGAAGCTCCCTGTGCTGGTACAGCCGGGACAGACGCCAGGTACAATAGGGATCCCGTTAGGATATGGTCGTATGAAAGCCGGAAAGGTTGCCGACGGAATCGGGGTCAATGTGTATCCCGTTGTCGCTTTGGTGAACGGCTCGCTAAGTTATTCAACGAGCAACGTTGAATTTGCCATCACGGATGAACCGTATCAGATCGCGCAGACGCAAACCCACCACACATATATGGGTCGTCAGAGTGTGGTCAGGGAGTATAACCTTTCAGAGGTCACCAAAGATCCGGCGATCCTCACTGAAGATTTCAATCCTAAGATCTCGACCTGGACCAGTCCGGAACACAAAGTGGAGCCGGGAGACATTTCCCTTTGGAAGGGTCACGAGTACAAGAACCATCACTGGGGAATGTCGATAGACTTGAACTCCTGCATTGGCTGCGGCGCGTGCGTAGTGGCGTGTAATGTAGAAAACAACGTAGCGCTTGTGGGACGCGAAGAAGTTATCAACAGAAGGGAAATGCATTGGTTGCGCATTGACCGTTATTATAGCAGCGATGCCCCTGCGGATGATTGGAGAGGTGTTGAAGTAGCGGCCGAAAATCCTGAAGTGGTGTTTCAACCGATGCTTTGTCAGCATTGTAACAATGCCCCTTGCGAAACGGTTTGCCCGGTAGCTGCTACCACGCACAGCACTGAAGGACTTAATCAAATGACCTACAACAGGTGTATCGGTACAAGATATTGTGCGAACAACTGCCCGTATAAAGTGAGACGTTTTAACTGGTTCAAATACCACGACAACCGTCAGTTTGAAAGCGCGAATCCGGCGATGAATACCGACCTCGGGAAGATGGTTTTGAACCCTGATGTAACGGTTCGCTCACGCGGTGTTATGGAAAAATGTTCATTCTGCGTTCAGAGAATCCAGCATGGAAAGCTTACTGCAAAAAAGGAAAGAAGGCCGTTGAAAGATGGAGAAGTTGAAACTGCATGTCAGGCAGCGTGCTCGACGGGTGCAATTGTTTTTGGTGACATCAACAATCCCGAAAGCAAAATTTCAAAACTTCTGCAGATCCAGCCTGCTGATCCTAAGCACCCTCATCGTATTGATAAGGTGACAGGAAACCCGAGAGCTTATCAGGCGCTGGAAGAGATCGGTGTAAAACCGAACATCTGGTACTTGACGAAGATCAGGAACAAGGATGCCGCAAAGGCTTAGAATTTAACAAAACGATAACGATTAACTTTTAATCATACAATGCAGATAACCTCATCAGTTCGTGATCCACTGGTAACCGGGGGGAAAACAGTAAAGGATGTTTCGCATGACATCAGCCGTCAGGTAGAAGGTAAACCTACTTCGCTTTGGTGGATGGCGATGGCGGTGTCGCTTGCACTGTTAGGGTTCGGATTTTATTGCGTATGTTATCTATTGTGGAACGGTATCGGCGTATGGGGGCTGAATAAAACAGTAGGCTGGGCGTGGGATATCACGAACTTCGTCTGGTGGGTGGGTATTGGTCACGCAGGTACTTTGATTTCTGCAATCCTTTTGCTTTTCCGTCAGAAGTGGAGAATGTCCATCAATCGTGCGGCAGAAGCCATGACAATCTTCGCCGTTATTTGCGCAGCAACTTTTCCCCTGATGCACATGGGGCGCCTTTGGTTAGGTTTCTATTGGGCACTGCCTCTTCCAAACGCATTTGGATCCCTCTGGGTAAACTTTAATTCACCTTTGCTTTGGGACGTATTTGCGATCTCAACATATTTCACAGTATCGCTTGTATTCTGGTACATGGGACTAATTCCCGATTTCGCGGTGATCCGCGACCGGGCCGTCGTTCAGGGAAATAAAACCAGGGCTTCCATTTATAACATCCTTAGTTTCGGATGGCAGGGCGGTGCCAAAACATGGATGAGATATGAGTCTGTTGCGTTGATACTGGCAGGTGTTTCGACGCCACTGGTATTGTCGGTTCACACCATCGTATCTATGGACTTTGCAACGTCGATCATTCCGGGATGGCACACGACAATCTTTCCGCCTTACTTCGTCGCCGGTGCGATCTTTTCCGGGTTTGCCATGGTGCTCACCCTCCTGTTGGTTACGCGTAAGGTTTTCAAACTTGAAGATTACATCACGATCTATCACATCGAACTGATGAACATCATCATTATCGTTACGGGATCGATCGTAGGGATCGCATACATCACGGAGTTATTTATCTCCTGGTATTCGGGAGTTGAATATGAGGGATACGCATTTTACAATCGCGTTCAAGGGCCGTACGCATGGGCTTACTGGTCGATGATGACGTGTAATGTAATTTCGCCTCAGCTCTTCTGGATCAAGAAGATCAGAACCAGTATCATCGCTACGTTCGTGCTTTCCATCATCGTGAACATCGGCATGTGGTTCGAACGCTTTGTAATTATCGTTACATCGCTGCACCGCGACTATGTTCCCTCAAGCTGGACCATGTTCCACCCAACGATGTACGACATCGGTGAGTACCTATTCACTTTTGGATTTTTCTTCACTGCATTTTTATTGTTCGCCAAGTTCTTCCCGGTGATCAATATGGCTGAGGTGAAAAGTATTGTAAAGTCAGATTCAGAAAAATTAAAGCACGGCGATACGCATCACTAGTATTGGCCATGCAATAAATAGTACCAAATGGACGCAGATAAAAACTTTTTAGTAGGCATTTTCGACGACGAAGAGCTTGTGCTCGACGGAGTGGACAAAGTCCGCAAGAGTGGAGTTAAAATTCATGAAGTGTATTCTCCGTTTCCTGTCCATGGTCTGGACGAACGGTTGGGATATAAGAGAACGCGTCTCCCGGTTGCCGCCTTTTTATTTGGCATGACGGGGACATCGCTCGCGCTGCTCATGCAGATTTGGATGCTGGGCTATGACTGGCCGATGATCATTGGTGGTAAGAATTTCGCTTCGCTTCCGCCCTTTATACCTGTAACGTTCGAGCTCACCGTATTGCTGGCGTCACTCGGAATGGTAGGAACGTTTTTAATTGTAAGTGGACTTAAGCCGTACGCGTGGCCACGGCAGTTCGATCTTCGCAGCACTGAAGACAAGCATGTGATGGCTATAGACCTCGCGTTAAATAAGAGTAAGACTAAAGAAGAAATTGCCGGTATTCTTAGATCGGCGGGGGCTTCTGAAGTGAATGAAAAGAATTTTGAATAATTACAAAGCAACCATGATTCGTTTTGCAGCTACAATATTCATAGCATTTTCGGCAGCGGTTTTGTTGACTGCGTGCAGTGCTGGTGGTGACAATCAGGGTGTTGAGTATGCACCCAATATGTATCACTCCGTGGCTTACGAGCCATATACGCAGATTGATGATCCCGATGCAGGAAGCTGGCTCACATCCATAGATTACCCACCATCCAGTGAATTTCCGGAAGGCCACGCAGAATTTTTTAATTCGAACCGCCTGAACCCAAATCACATGAATATGCGCCTGCCGGCGCCTAACACTGTAAGCCGCAATAAAAACGGCTGGCTGCCCTATCGCCTGGGGAAGGACAGCCTTGCTTATGCTGCGAGGGCCCTGAAAAATCCGCTGGATTCGTCGGCCGCGATGATTGCGCAAGGCAAACTTCTTTACGACATGTATTGCGACCATTGTCACGGTGCAAAGGGAACAGGCGACGGCAAAGTTGCGTCTGGCGTAACAGTGGATGATCCTGAAAAGGGAAAGCTGGAGAAAGGTGCGTACAACGGTGTGGCCAATCTTACAGGCGATGCGCTAAAAAATATTTCGGAAGGACACATTTTCCACGTCATTACACACGGGAAAGGATTGATGTGGGCGCACGGTTCGCAGATCAGTGTTGAAGATCGCTGGAAGATCTCCATGTATGTAAAAACACTGCAGAAATAATTGAAGGAACAACGAAAAACGTTTAACTGAAAACGGACAACGGATAACAACACAACAATGGCTCATCAAGTAGTAGTTACGGAAGAACATTATGTATTTAAGCCAGAGGCCAGGAAAAAGCTTTTTATCCTTTTAGCGGTAGGGATAGGGGTGTTTATATTAGGCCTGATCATGGCGATGAGTGGAGGGGGTCACGAAGAAGCGGGGGGACATGCTGCGCTCCAGAATAGTGATTTCGTAGCAAGTGTTCAACAACATGCTGCTGCTTCCGAGGGGCATGCCGCGGAAGAACACCACGAAACCGCACCGTGGCTTAAAAGGCTGTATTCCTCACTGTGGATGAACAATGTTTATTTTGCTGGCCTGGGAATAATCGGTTTGTTCTTTGTGGCAATACAATATGCTGCACAAGCCGGATGGTCGGTCGGCGTAAAGCGCATAGGCATGGCGATGGGCACTTGGATTCCCATAGCTGGTATTTTGATGCTTGTTCTTTGGTTTGTAACGAGCCATGACATCTTTCATTGGACGCACGATTATTTGTACGGCGAAAATCTGAGCAACGGTCAGCCTAATCCGCAATATGACAGTATTATAGACAAAAAAGGTCCATTCTTTTTCTGGCCGTTGGCTGCCGGAAGCTTTCCTATATTCTTCATTCTTAGAATGGTGATTTTCTTTGGCGTTTGGTACTGGTTCTTCATCATGATCCGCAAGAATATGGTGTCGGAAGACCTGGAGGCAACGACTTCCTATTGGAAAAAGAATGTGGTCCTATCGACAGTCTTTCTCATTTTCTTCGGCGTGAGCTCGTCGATTGCCGCGTGGGATTGGGTGATGAGCATCGACACGCACTGGTTCAGTACAATGTTTGGCTGGTATGTTTTCGCGAGCTGGTGGGTGACAGGGCTTGCCGTTATTACACTGATAGCTGTATATCTGAAGGAAGCGGGATACCTGAAGATCGTCAATTCAAACCACCTCCACGATCTTGGAAAATTTATGTTTGCATTCTCAATCTTCTGGACCTACATCTGGTTTAGCCAGTTCCTGCTGATCTATTATGCCAACATACCCGAGGAGAGCGTGTACTTTGTCGAACGTATGAGAAACAGTCCGTACAGCTGGATATTCTACCTGAATTTAATTTTGAATTTTGTGCTGCCATTCTTGTTATTGATGACAAGGGATGCAAAACGTCAAATGTCGACGCTTAAGCTGGTGTGCCCTATTATTATCGTGGGACATTGGTTTGATTTCTTTAATATGGTTACACCGGGTGTTGTTCAACATGATGGTGGTGTTGGTTTTTTGGAAATCGGACTTGCACTGATTTTCGCTTCATTATTCCTGTTGGTGGCGCTGACAAACCTTACGAAGCTGCCGCTGTTTGGGAAAAATGATCCAATGCTTCAGGAAAGTCTTCATCACCACATTTAATTATTGACAAAACTGATATGATGAGTCTGCTTATTTCTCTGGGTGTTATTCTGATTCTGGCGATCTTATATTTGATCTTCAGGGTTAGCAATCTTATAACCATTGCAAAGGGTCCGCAACGTGATGAAAAAGGAGGGACGGCAAACAAAGTAAATGCTGCGCTTTTCATAGTCTTTATGATCGTGAGCTTTGTCGCTTTCTTTTGGTATTCTTTCGCCTACTTTGATGATTACAATTTGCCGGTAGCTTCCGAGCACGGAAAATGGACTGATACACTTTTCTGGATAACCATGGCTGTTACGGTGGTGGCCTTCACGGTTATCAGTATTATAATGTTTGTGTTTATCTATCAGTATCAATACCGCGAAGGGCAGAAAGCCAGATTTTATCCTGACAACCACTACCTTGAGCTCGCCTGGACCATCATTCCGGCAATTGTGTTGGCTGTTTTGATCTTCACTGGTCTCAGGGCATGGAATGACATTACCGACGCTGCATCAAAGGACGCCGAGCTTGTCGAACTTATCGGTCAGCAGTTTGCCTGGACCGCCCGTTATCCCGGAACGAAGGATGGAATTTTGGGCCACAATAATTATAAGCTAATCGACGATATAAATGAATTTGGTCTTGACCTTACCGACAAAAATTCGTTCGATGATTTCAAATCATTGGAGCTTCATCTTCCCGTGAATAAAGAAATTTTGTTGAGGATCAGGGCAAAGGATGTATTGCACAGCGTGTTCCTGCCGCACTTCCGTGTAAAGATGGATGCGGTGCCGGGCATGCCCACGCAATTCAAGTTCAAGGTTACCAAGACGACACAGCAAATGCGCGATGAGTTGAGGAATCCCAATTTTAACTATGAATTGGCGTGTGCTGAAATCTGCGGACGAGGGCACTTCTCGATGAAGATGTCTGTTGTCGTAGAGGATGA
The DNA here is from genome assembly GCA_036374515.1 of Chryseolinea sp. Taxonomy (GTDB): domain Bacteria; phylum Bacteroidota; class Bacteroidia; order Cytophagales; family Cyclobacteriaceae; genus Chryseolinea. The sequence goes on from DASUTP010000472.1 coordinate 10,610, forward strand.
AGAATCGTACGAGAAATGGAAGGCTTCACAGGAAGCTTGGTTAAAACAAAATCCGGACTACCTTAAAAAGGTACCCGAAGCGTTGAAAGAGGCGGCAATGATCAAAGCAGGGATGGTAAAGGATCCCGGGTCATCCGTAGCGGAGGCAAATGATTAACAGAATTTAAGATTATCAACGACATGGCAACGACCGACATACACATTCACCACGACGTTCACCATCATGATGATCATGACCATGAACATGAGCATCACGAAGGAAATTTTTGGACGAATTATATTTTCAGCCAGGATCACAAAGTAATTGCCAAGCAGTTCCTGATCACTGGTATTTTCTGGGCCCTGCTCGGTGGTATACTTTCAGTAATTTTCCGCTTGCAGCTGGGTTTTCCCGACATGAACCTGGATTGGCTCAAACCGGTTCTGGGAGAATGGATTACACCGGAAGGAAAGCTTGATCCTGAGTTTTATCTCGCACTTGTTACCATGCACGGAACGATCATGGTGTTCTTCGTGCTTACCGCAGGATTGAGCGGTACCTTTGCCAATTTCCTAATTCCCCTTCAGATCGGTGCACGGGACATGGCATCCGGATTTCTGAATATGCTTTCATACTGGTTCTTTTTCCTTTCCAGCGTGGTCATGTTTACGTCCCTCTTTTTGTCGACAGGACCTGCTTCCGGTGGTTGGACGATCTACCCTCCGCTGAGTGCGCTTCCGCAGGCAATTAAAGGATCCGGCGTCGGAATGACACTGTGGCTTGTAGCCATGGCGTTGTTTATCGTAAGCTCCCTGTTGGGCGGTATTAATTACATCACCACAATTATCAACCTCCGCACCAAAGGAATGTCGTTTACAAAGATGCCCCTTACGATCTGGGCACTTTTCTTTACGGCCATTATCGGCGTACTTTCCTTCCCGGTGCTTTTTGCGGCCGCATTGCTGCTGATCTTTGACCGCAGTTTTGGCACAAGTTTTTACTTGTCGGACATCTACATCGGTGGAGAAGCATTGGCCCATGACGGTGGAAGTCCGATCTTGTTCCAGCATTTATTCTGGTTCCTGGGGCACCCCGAAGTGTACATTGTGTTGCTGCCGGCATTGGGACTTTCGTCGGAAATTATCGCTACAAATTCGCGTAAACCTATTTTTGGATACAAGGCCATGATCGGCTCCATGCTCTTCATCGCAATCCTTTCTTTCATTGTATGGGCACACCACATGTTCGTAACAGGTATGAACCCTTTCCTGGGTTCGATCTTCATGCTGTTGACATTGATTATTGCCGTTCCCTCTGCTGTCAAGATCTTTAACTATGTCACTACACTATGGAAAGGAAATATCCGTTTCACCCCAGGGATGTTATTTTCCATCGGGATGGTGTCGTTCTTCCTGACGGGAGGTATCACCGGTATCTTTTTGGGTAACTCGGCAATTGACATTCAGCTTCACGACACGTACTTCGTGGTGGCACACTTTCACCTCGTAATGGGTAGCGCCTCATTCTTTGGAATGCTTGCGGGAATTTATCACTGGTTCCCTAAAATGTTTGGAAGAATGATGAACAGCACGCTGGGCTCCATTCACTTCTGGTTGACATTTGTCGGCGTCTACCTCGTATTTTTCCCTATGCACTATATCGGTATCGCAGGATTTCCCAGAAGATATTACTCGTGGACGAACTTCGACACTTTCAGCGGATTTGCAGACCTTAACATGCTGGTAAGTACCGCTGCTATCCTCACGCTGGCCGCACAATTTATCTTTTTGTTTAATTTCTTTTACAGCATGTTCCGTGGTCGACTGGCTCCAGCCAATCCGTGGGAATCAACGACCCTCGAATGGACGACGCCGCGTAATCCAGGACACGGCAACTGGGTGGGTGAAATTCCATCGGTTTATCGCTGGCCGTACGACTACAGCAAACCCGGCTCAAAAGAAGATTATATTCCCCAACATATACCTTATTCTGAAACTCCGGAATCTAACCTGCCGAATGAGAATGAACTGATCAAGCTCGAGACGTCAAATGGTGGAGGAACGATAGTTGTTGAAGGACACAAGCATTAATATTTACCTGTCCAAGGTTGAGGGTTCAAGGCGAAGACGCTTTGAACCTTTATTTTCTTATCACAATCCGGTTTGGTGCATATAACCTTAAAATATGCGTTCATTTCGAAGGCTTACAAGAACAACCCTGATAGCAGTTTATATACTGATATTGGTAGGCGGAATTGTTCGAAGCACCGGTTCTGGCATGGGTTGTCCAGATTGGCCAAAGTGTTTTGGAAATTGGATACCACCGTCATCGGTTTCAGAGCTTCCCGCGGATTATAAAGAGGTTTATGCTGCATACCGCGAGAAAAAGAATATTCGTTTCGCGAAATATCTGACCACGTTTGGCATGAAAGAAACCGGCGAAAGGATTTTAAACGATCCGGGTGTCCTTCGCGAGGGCGACTTCAATCCCACAAAAACCTGGATTGAATACATCAACCGCGTCATTGGAGTTATCATTGGTTTTTTGATCTTCGCCGTGTTTGTCGTCTCCTGGCGATTTCGAAAAACCTCCCTCCGGCTAACTATCGTTTCGGCTTTAACCTTTCTCCTCGTCGGTTTTCAAGGATGGCTTGGATCGTTTGTCGTTTCCACCAACCTTACGCCTTGGACCATTACAGTTCACATGTTTCTGGCGCTGGTCATCGTCGCTTTGCTGATCTACCTTGTCCACGAAAGCAGCTTTGAGCGGGAGATAAATTCATCCCTCGGCTTCTGGTGGCTGATGGCCTGCATGGCTGTTCTTTTGGTGCAGATTTTACTGGGAACCCAGGTGCGCGAAGCCATTGACGCAGTTGCAGCAGAGGCTGTCCGGGAGGCTTGGATAAGCAATCTGGGCGCGGAGTTTATCATTCACAGGTCATTCTCCTGGATCGTGCTGCTTTTGCATGTTGGATTAATGGTGAGATTGTACAAAACTGAGGGGTTAAAATCTTTCGCTCTTATCCTAATCCTGCTAATTTTGGGGACAATTTTAACCGGCCTGGGAATGGCATATTTTGCTGTTCCTGCGTTCCTACAGCCGCTGCATTTGTTGGTGGCCACCGTTACGTTTGGGATGCAATTCGCCATCTTGTTAAGATTGAACCCGAGGCAGGAAATTGTAATGGTAAAATGATTGTTGCGAACATAAATGATTTGACCGGCTCTGCGTTCGTTGTGGCGAAAGCACGCGCCTATTGGGAATTGTTGAAATTCAGATTATCTTTTTTAGTCGCGTTTTCCTGTGCGTTCGGATATGTTCTAGCATCGCCCCAGGTAAATTGGGTTACGTTAGCGATGCTTTTTCTTGGAGGATTTTTATTATCGGGATCTTCCGTCATCATCAATCAAATTATTGAAAAGGATCTTGACCGTCTTATGGTACGCACCATGGGCCGGCCTTTGCCTACGTACCGGGTGTCGGTGAACGAAGCGAGTTCAGTGGCGCTGTTGTGCCTTCTTGCGGGCGTTGCGATTCTCTTGCTTTATACCAACGTACTGACTACCATTTTATCAGTCGTTTCTATGATCTTGTACGGCTTTGTTTACACTCCGCTGAAACGAGTTGGACCTATTGCGGTATTCGTGGGAGCGATCCCGGGTGCCCTTCCGCCGTTGTTGGGATGGGTCGCCGCAACGGGCAGTGTAACATACGAAGCGTTGATCATTTTTGGTATTCAGTTCATATGGCAATTTCCCCACTTTTGGGCTATTGCCTGGGTTTCGGACGACGACTATAAAAAAGCAGGTTTTAAGTTGCTTCCCTCGGGAGGCGAAAAAGACTTGAATACGGCAATGCAAATCATGATCTACACCATGTTTTTGATCCCGCTTGGATTGCTCCCCGCTACTTTTGGAATTACGGGTCTTAACTCCGCGATTGTGGTTACGGTATGCGGAGTGTTGTTCTTTGCGCAGACGTTTTCACTGATGCGCTCCGGCGACCGGAAGTCAGCGCTTAAAATTATGTTCGGATCGTTTTTGTATTTGCCGATTGTGCAGATCGCATATTTATTAGACAAAGTATAAAAGAGAAGGAGGAGAATGATGGCAACGGATATTAGAATAGTAGAGGAGGCGAAACGGCCCTTATCGATGCATCCGAAAAAGTTTGCATTGTGGCTTTTTCTCGTAACTGTGTTCATGATTTTTGCGGCATTGTCGAGTGCCTACATCGTTCGTCAGTCGGACGGAAACTGGTTGATCTTCGATTTGCCGGATCTGTTCTTAGTAACAACAGGTATTATCCTGTTAAGCAGCGCTACTATGCATTGGGCTTACATTTCTGTAAAGAAAGACAACATGGAACAAGCAAAGGTCGCCGTTGGGATCACAACGGTATTGGGATTGACATTTCTTGCCGGGCAAATATTGGCGTGGGCGGAACTGGTAAAGAACAGCATTCATTTGGTAGGAAATCCCTCGGGATCTTTTGTCTACATTATCTCCGGTTTGCACGGTTTACACATCATTGGTGGAATAATATTTTTGATCGTGGTTTTTGTGTCAGTTTTCGAAGTTAAAATCCATTCTAAAAACATGTTGCGCATAGAAATGTGTGCCACGTATTGGCATTTTTTGGGTGGACTTTGGCTATATTTGTTCGTGTTTTTACTCTTATACCGATAAATTTTAAAGCATAATAAACAATTATGGCAAGCAGTACGTCAGCAGTAGCTTCAGGTAAAAGTGTTTGGGATGGCGGAGCATCACCCATGGGCGCCAGCTATGGCAAGCTCATGATGTGGTTCTTTTTATTATCCGATGCCTTTACTTTTTCAGCACTACTTATCACCTATGGTTTGGTTAGGTCCTCGCACAAAGCGTATACTGGCGCCGTTGAGGATTTTGTGTTTTCACAAGCCTACTGGCCCATTCCTGAAAGAGTCTACGAAGCTGTTCCGTTCCTGCATGGCGTAGAGCTGCCGCTGGTGTTTGTCGGTATCATGACCTTTATTTTGATCATGAGCAGTGTGACCATGGTATTGGCGGTAGAAGCCGGACATCGCATGGATCGCAAAGCAGTTGAGAAGTGGATGCTTTGGACTATTCTAGGCGGTATTGCTTTCCTGTCTTGCCAGGCATGGGAATGGGCTCACTTTATTCATGGCGCTGAATCTGGAAGCGCAGTGGCAGAGGGCACAACATTTTTTGGAGCAAACCTTGTGCATAACCAATATGGTCCTCCAGATTTTGCGGCATTTTTCTTTTTCATCACCGGATTCCACGGCTTCCACGTATTCAGTGGTGTTTGCTTGAATTTCCTCATTTACTACAATACGGTCACGGGCGTGTATCAGCGCAGGGGTCACTATGAGATGGTGGAGAAAGTGGGGTTATACTGGCACTTTGTAGACTTGGTTTGGGTATTTGTATTTACTTTCTTTTATCTCGTTTAATTCAAAGTTTATATTTCACACTTGTAAATAAATTTGACATGGATCATCACGATGAAAATGCACATATAACCGTTATTCCCCCCAATAAGGAAAAGATAAAAAAGCTTTGGAAAGTAGCGGCTATATTGGGTATCGTAACAGCAGTTGAATTCGTCATTGCATTTACATTGCCTCACGGGGCTGCCAAGACTTTTCTGTTCGTCGCGTTAACCATTGTGAAGGCTGGCTATATCGTGTTGGAATTTATGCACTTGAAATATGAGGTGAAGATTTTATTCTGGTCTATCCTTATCCCTATGATTTTTGTCGTGTGGATGTTGGTAGCATTTGTCTACGAGGGGATGGCAATTTCGGTAGTGCGTTAATTTAATTTCCTCGCAGAACAAGGAGGCTTAGGTGAAGGACTTAAGCCTTTTTTTTTAGCGTATAACGAATATGAAAAAAGCCATTCTTCTTTTTCTTGCCCTTCTTTTTCCGGCTTGCATTTTCATTTTCTTAAAATTTTTTGGAAAGAATGAGTTTGCCGTAGCGCCGTTATACACCGACCTTTACCCCGAAGGAAGCCGGGAGTGCGGTGATAGCATCAC
>DASUTP010000473.1:0-4643 GCA_036374515.1 Chryseolinea sp.
CGGTTTGGTTTTCTCGAGGATATTATTGTAAAGTTTCAAAGCACCGCTATAATCACCCCTGCCAACCAATGTATCGGCCTCGACTTCCACAGCGGACTGCTGCCCGAACGAAAAAAAAGAACTCATTATCAAAATGATAATGAGTCCAAGATCTTTTATTGTCTGACCGAATTTCTGCATCTGGAGCGATTAACCCTTTAAGATAATACTATCTGTTAAAACGCTTGCGCTCGTTTTCTGTTAGATAGATTTTACGCAACCGAATGGATTTTGGTGTTACTTCCACATATTCGTCCGACTGAATATATTCAAGCGCTTCTTCCAGGGAAAATTTAATCGGCGGCGCGATGCGCATTTTTTCGTCCGCGCCGGAGGCCCGCATGTTCGTGAGCTTTTTGGTTTTCGTAACGTTAATGACAAGGTCTCCACCCCTGCTGTGTTCTCCGATAACCTGACCCTCGTAAACCGGCTCTCCATCGCTGATGAAGAATTTACCACGGTCCTGAAGGTTGTGCAAACTGTAAGCAATAGCCTCTCCCTGCTCCATGACGATCAACGACCCATTGATGCGGCCTGGAATTTCACCACGGTACGGCTGGTATTCCTTGTACCGGTGTGTAACGATGGCTTCACCCGCCGTTACGTTCAGCAAATAGTTTCTCAAACCGATGATACCGCGGGAAGGTATTATAAATTTCAAAATCATTCGATCGCCCTTCGGCTCCATATTCAGCATCTCGCCTTTCCGTTGGGAAACCGTCTCGATGGCCTTCCCTGCGTCAACTTCAGGAAGGTCTATTGTCAGCTCTTCCATAGGTTCGCTCTTTACACCATCAACTTCCTTAAAAATTACTTGCGGCTGCCCGATTTGCAATTCATAGCCTTCACGACGCATTGTTTCAATCAGCACTGACAAGTGCAATACCCCTCGCCCAAATACCATAAAGCTATCAGCAGAGCCAGTATCGCCCACGCGAAGAGCAAGATTCTTTTCCAACTCTTTGTCAAGCCTTTCCTTGATGTGGCGTGAGGTTACAAATTTTCCTTCCTTACCATAAAAAGGTGAATTGTTGATGGTGAAAAGCATGCTCATCGTCGGCTCATCGATCGAAATGGTTTTCATGCCTTCCGGCTTCTCCGGATCTGCTACGGTATCCCCGATTTCAAATCCTTCCAATCCAACCAATGCACAAATTTCACCCGCCTTCACTTCGTCCACCTTTAATTTTTCAAATCCTTCGAAAATATACAGGTCCTTGATACGGGACTTTACAATCGCTTTGGTATCGCGCTTTACAAGTGCGATTTGTTGCCCTGTTTTTATCGTACCGCGATGCACCCGGCCGATAGCAACCCGGCCGATGTACGACGAATACTCCAGCGATGTGATCAGCATTTGTGTGCTTCCTTCTTCAACAACCGGCGCAGGAATGTATTTAATAATTCCGTCGAGTAGAGCCATAATGTCGGTTGTGGGATTTTTCCAATCCGTGCTCATCCAGCCCTGCTTCGCCGATCCGTAAAAGGCAGGAAAATCCAACTGATCTTCCGTTGCATCCAACTGATACATCAACTCAAAAACCTGTTCATGAACTTCATCAGGCGTGCAATTCTTTTTATCTACCTTATTGATTACGACAATAGGTTTGAGTCCCAGCTGCAAGGCTTTTTGTAACACAAAACGCGTTTGGGGCATAGGTCCTTCGAAGGCATCCACTAACAGGAGGCAGCCATCAGCCATATTCAAAACGCGCTCCACTTCGCCGCCAAAATCACTGTGTCCTGGCGTATCGATTACATTGATCTTATAGTCCTTATATCTTACGGCAACATTTTTAGCAAGGATGGTAATACCGCGTTCGCGCTCAAGATCATTGCTGTCCATAATCAACTCGCCCGGTTTTTCGTGATCTTTGAAAAGTTTGCCGGCCATGAGCAGTTTGTCTACCAAAGTCGTTTTTCCGTGGTCTACGTGAGCAATAATTGCAATGTTCCTAATCTTGTTAACGTCCATAAATCCTCAAAATCCCTGTTTATTTTTTGAATTGAGGCGCAAAGATAGAATTTTTAATTGGCTAATGCTTACCGGAATCTGAAAGGATTCAAATAAGTGAGGGTTTGTCGAGGTGCTGCGCGTAGTTAGCTTACGTAGCCAGCTTTAATAACAGAATCATTTTTTCCCTCGCCAGGCGTTGATGAAAAATCGTTCCGATTTTCAGGGTTAAACCTCCTTTTTATTTGGCTTGCCAACAGTGCGCCCTCAGAACGGCAGCGGCGGGCCTGACGCGTTAAAGGGTGAATCGCAGAAACGTACCCATGGGAAGGTCTTTGTCGTGTTTGGACTTTAGAAAGAACTCGCCGTATTCGGCGCTATCAAAAGCGAAATAATTTTTTGCCACATTTAACCCGACCAGTGGTGAAAGTCCGATGGCATACATGCTGAGAATAAAAAAGGACTGTTGCTGTTCCAGCAGCTGGCTGCTGAAAGAAAGCAACTCACCCAATTGCTCCTGCAGGATCCACTTCTCCCCTTCTGGTCCGCGGCCGTACGGAGGAGGATCCATGATGATACCGTTGTACCTATTTCCCCGTTTGACTTCGCGCTTTACGAACTTAAATGCATCCTCGTAGACCCACCTGATATCTTTCAGGTTGTTAAGTTCCATATTATGGGCTGCCCAATTGAGGCCCGGGCGCGATGCGTCGCAGTGTACCACCTCGGCGCCCGCTGACCGCGCCACAACGGAGGCGGCACCTGTATATGCAAAAAGGTTCAGCACCCGCGGATGTTTTATGGTCCAGGAGGTGATGGTGTCAAATATGAAATTCCAATTGCTCCCTTGTTCAGGAAAAATGCCGACATGGCCAAACCCTGTTAAAGCCAGGCGAAGCGTGAGGTGCATTCGATTGTATTGATATTGAACGTTCCAGCTTTCCGGCATTGAAGGGTTTTTCGACCAGCCGCCCTTTACGTCATCCGTAAAACGGAACTTGTCCTTTTGCTCGCGTACAAATTTGGCGTGCGCCCTTGTTTTCCAATCGTTCTCGCTCAAGGCCTTTTGCCACAAGGCCTGGGGTTCCGGCCGAATTAAAAAGTATTTTCCAAATCGCTCCAGTTTCTCAAAATTGCCCGAATCCACAAGCTCATAATCAACCCAGGATGAAGGGTGCAATAGTTTTGGATTTGAAGTCACTGAATTTGTGCTGGCTACATCCATTGGATGGTCTGGTGAATTACAAAGGTAAAAGAAACTTACATTTCGAACTTTATTTAGCAATTTCGCCAACTTCGCGCAAAACCCAGAACTGACCGAAACCTGAAAGTTAAAACATGCACCCCCTTATTACCAGCGCTCAAAATCCAAAAATTAAAAATATCATCGCGCTGGAAAAGTCGCGTGAACGGGCAAGGCAGAACTTGTTTGTGATCGAAGGCGTAAAGGAGCTTGCTCTGGCTGTGGAAGGGGGTTATAAACTCAATACTGTATTTTTTTGTCCGGAGATTATCGGCTCAAAAGAGCTTCAAACGATCCTAAAACACGACCAGCTTTTAATACCTGTAGAACAAAATGTTTTTAGCAAAATTGCCTATCGTGAAAGCACAGGCGGGGTTATTGCGTTGGGAGAACAAAAACAGCATAGGTTGGAAAATATAAAGCTAGGCTCTAATCCATTAATCCTGGTTTTGGAGGGCGTTGAAAAACCTGGTAATCTTGGCGCGGTTTTGCGAACTGCCGATGCCGCTGCTCTCGATGCCGTTGTCATTTGCGATCCGCGAATCGACTTTTATAATCCTAACGTGATCCGGTCAAGCGTGGGGTGCGTCTTTACAAATCAAATCGCCTCAGCATCTACCGACGATACCATCGGATGGCTACAGAAAAATAACGTCTCAATCTATTGTACATACTTGAAAGCTTCCAAGCCCTATCATGAAGTGGGGTACACAAAACCCTCCGCGATCATCATGGGCACAGAAGCGGTAGGATTGTCCGACACCTGGGTAAGGAATTCAAACGATAACATTATTATTCCTATGCAGGGAAAAATAGATTCTATGAATGTTTCAACTGCCGCGGCAGTGGTCGTCTTTGAGGCGTGCCGACAAAGAAGTTTCAGAAGTAACCGGTTGGTTTAATTTTTTTTGAAGGATTGGGCATCATGCAAATCAATTTTATAAATTTATCATTGGGAAATTAGCAAATGGATAAGTTTCCATTATCAAAGAAAAATGAGGCGGAAGAACAGATACATGCGTTAGCGGAAGCCTCGCGCCTGCAGGAAACGATCATTGAAGCCACCGATCTTTCCGTTATTTCCACCGATACAAAAGGGATTATTACCAGTTTCAACCGTGCCGCTGAAAAGATGTTGGGTTACACAGCCGATGAGGTTATCGGCAAATCAACCCTTGTCATGCTGCATGATGGAATAGAACTTATTGAACGTGCCAGCGATTTGTCAGAAGAACTGGGCATCGAAGTAGACCCCAATTTTGAAGCACTGTCTTTTAAAGCGCAGATCCTTAGAAGCGCCGACCGCGACGAATGGACTTACATCCATAAAAATGGTTCGCGCATCCCGGTGCTCGTGTCCATAACGGGATTATGGAATGAACACGACAAGCTTATCGGATATGCCGG
>DASUTP010000474.1:0-5825 GCA_036374515.1 Chryseolinea sp.
AAACACCATCGAAAACAACACTGCCCTGAAGCCTGACAGCCGGCGCGTTCCTTTGATCCGTTTCATCTTTTTCTCTTAATATTTCCAGCAGACGTTCAGAGGCCCCGACAGAGCGCTGGATCTGTGCGTACATGTCACCGAGGCCGCCGATAGAAAAGCCAATGAATGGCGTGTAAAGAACAAAGGAGAACAATTCTCCAACGGTCATTTCCTGGGATTGAACGAGAGATGCGCCGTACCACCCTACGGCTACTATACCACCGAATATTGCAAAAATGATGAACGATATAAATAATCCTCTGTAACGCGCGGTACGAATCGCTACGTGGACCACATCCTTCAATGTGTTCGCGTACCGGTTAGCTTCAAATCTTTCATTTGTAAAAGCTTTTACAACGGAAATTGACTGCAGGGATTCTTCTACAACTACATTCGTATAAGCAAGTTTATCCTGCGTCGTCTTGGACATTTTTCTAATGTGCTTTCCGAATACCAGTGCAAGAATAACGAGTACAGGAAAGGTCAGCAGCATAAAGCCAGTAAGCTTGGGAGCGAAAAAAACAATAATCGCCGTTCCAAAAACCAGCATCATTATTTGCCTCAGGAACTCCGCAATCGTAATGGAAAACAGGTCCATGAGTATCGCGACGTCTGCCGTCACGCGGCTCATTAACTCCCCGACTCTCCGGTTGTCAAAGAAGCTCATCGGAAGCCAAATGATTTTCTCATACAATGTTTTGCGAAGGTCGGCCAGCGCCTTTTCACTTACTATCGCAAAAGTATAGACGCGCACGAATGAAAAAATACTTTGCACCAGCAACACCACGACCAGCGCCAGAGCAATTTCATTGATGGAAGAAAAGTACGGAATCTCTTTTCCGGTCGCGATGTCCAGGAGCTTTCCTGCTAGTAACGGAAAGGCAAGCAGGGTGCCACTGGAAAGCATCAAAGCGATAAACCCGACTGTAAACAAGCCCCGATAGGGAAACGTAAATTTGAAAATTCCTATAAGCTGTTTGAAGCTTTGGGAATTCAGCCGCCTTTTTTCCTCTTCATTCAACGCTTCCCCTCTATTCCGTTTCGCCATAGTTATTTGTTTAAAACAACAGTTGCATCGATAGTATATTGAACAGAGTCATCGAGGAACATTTTCTGGCCCCCTGCAACGGAGTACGATGTTAAGATTGTTTTATTGTAAACGTTCTCAAATTGCAGCGTTAAAAACCTCCTGCTGGAATACAGAGAATTCGCTTCATTGTATTGCGCCTCAATTTTGCGGAGATTATTCAAAGATTTTTCGTAATAGATTCTCAAGAATTTGACCGGTAGATCTTCCGTTGCCGAATATGACCTGACACTGAGATTGCTTCTGCTGTCCGCGTACTCTTCAACTTTATAGATATCCTTATGAATCGGCTTGTTAACAACGTCCAATTCATAAAAGATCGAAAGTTCTTCAGCCCATGTTACAGAATCCCCTGGACTTATCGTTGTGATTTTCTCCACGCCATTTAATACCGCTTTCTTCTTAATGGCGGCCTCATGTAGCAGCAAATATTTAATTTGCTTTTCAAACAGGCTGTCAACGTTATAAAGACCCGGAACGTTTCTTTGTTCACCGGAGCACGACATCGACAATAACGCAATTGCCGCAACCGCCCGGTATAAAAAGAATTTTGCGTCCATCTTCAGCACCCGGGGATCACAGTTTAAGTGCACTTTCCAGCAATACATTGCCCGTCATTCGCTCGGGAACAGCAATTCCCATCAATGTAAGGATGGTTGGTGCGAGATCACCTAATTTTCCATTTTGCAGCTTTCCGCTATATTCATTGTCGACCAGAATGCAGGGCACCAGGTTCGTGGTGTGGGCAGTGTTCGGAGATCCGTCGTCATTGATCATCATATCTGCGTTGCCATGATCGGCGATGATAATGGTTGTGTATCCATTTTTTAATGCCGCTTCGGTAACTTGCTGGGCACACGCATCAACAGTCTCGCACGCTTTTATGGCCGCAGAAAAAACACCAGTGTGTCCTACCATGTCGGGATTAGCAAAATTTAAACAGATAAAGTCGGCTTCCCTTTTATTTAGTTCGACGATAATTTTATCCCTGATTTCCTTTGCGCTCATTTCCGGCGCCAGATCGTAAGTAGCCACCTTGGGAGAGGGGCATAATATCCGGGACTCACCTGCGAAAGGTTCTTCTCTTCCTCCGGAGAAGAAGAATGTGACGTGTGGATATTTTTCGGTTTCCGCAATCCGGATTTGTTTTTTGCCTGCTTTAGAAACGACTTCCCCCAGCGTATTCTCCAGATTATCCTTATCAAAAATTACCTTCACATCTTTATATGAGTCGTCATAGTTGGTTAGCGTAATGTAATAGAGCGACAGCTTTTTCATCCCATGCGCTGGGAAATCTTGTTGTGTGAGCACTTCGGTGATCTCTCTTCCGCGATCGGTCCGAAAATTAAAACATAAGACAACGTCGCCCTCCTTAATACAGGCTACGGGCTTTTGAAAGGCGTCGACTATGACAAGGGGTTGAATAAATTCGTCGGTTACATTATTATCGTATGATCGTTGAACTGCCGCCAGAGGGTCTTGCGTTTTTTCTCCTATTCCGTTGACGAGAAGATCGTAGGCAAGCTTCACGCGCTCCCATCTTTTGTCGCGGTCCATCGCGTAATAACGCCCGATAATGCTTGCCAGCTTGCCTCCCTTTTGCCGGAGATGATTCATTAAATCTTTTACATAATCAATTCCACCTTTTGGGTCCGTATCTCGTCCATCGGTAAAGGCGTGGACGTAAAGATCGTTTATCCCATTATTGGCCACGATTGAAATGATACCCTTCAAATGATTTATGTGCGAGTGCACACCCCCATCGGACAACAATCCCATCAAGTGCACACTTTTGCCGTTTTTCCGGGCGTAGGAAAGTGCCTCCAGCAATACCGGGTTCGTATCCAGCTCGTTTTCGTCAATTGCCTTGTTCACCTTAACCAGATCCTGGTAGACGACCCTCCCAGCTCCAATGTTCATGTGGCCGACTTCAGAATTACCCATCTGCCCCACCGGCAATCCAACGGCTAATCCTGATGCCTCAAGCTTACTATGGGAATATCTTGGGTATAAAGAATTGATAAAAGGAGTTTTGGCTTGATCAATTGCAGATACAGCCTTATTGGTTGCGATGCCCCAGCCATCGAGTATCATCAACAAAACTTTTTTATTCATAAAATGCGGGTATACATTTTTATTTGAACTAGGAGGTTGGCATTGGGCGCCGTGAGGCATCCTCAAAGTATCCTCCCAAATGCCAAAAAGCGCGCAAATATAAGTAGGATTAAAGGAATAACAGGCAGTTAACATGCATTTGACGAACGTAATCGATCGAAGAAGAGCCAGGATCGCATATTTTATTAACTTTCGAACAATGGCATAGTTTTCGCAAACTCATTCCCATGTATATGAAAAGATTTTTACCCGTTTTGGTTTTCTTCTTTATAAGCTTTCAGGTGACTTCGACTCTCGCTCAGGCTGATGTAATCGATCAGGTAAAGGAAACAATCAAGGCTGGGAGCGCTAAAGAGTTGTCAAAATACCTTAATCAAACGGTTGATGTAACCCTGGATGGGAATGTCCAGTCCTATAGCAAGGCCCAGGCTGAGTTTGTCTTCCGCGACTTTTTCAAACAGCATCCACCCTCAGAGTTCAGCATCATTCACCAAGGATCGTCAAAAGGCGGGCAACCTTTCGCTATTGGCCAGTTCAAAAGCGGCGAAGAAACCTATCGCGTATTCATGAAGATTAAGGCTATCAACAGTCAACCGCTCGTTCACGAGATTTCGTTCGCCAAGGAATAAGTGATAAAATTCCATTCGAACTGCTAATTCTAAATTCCGCGCTCTATTTTTGCGCGATGCTGCCGTATTACGTTACTCCTGAATTCCTCGACCAATTTATACGGTCTGCTTTTACTGAAGATATCGGCGAAGGTGACCATTCAACATTAGCGGTAATTCCACCTGATACCCGCAAAAAAGCCAGACTGCTAGTGAAGGAGGATGGCATTCTTGCGGGAGTTTCCGTAGCGGAGCGGGTGTTCCATTTTTTGGATCCAGCATTGCGCCTTGATGTAAAACTTGGCGATGGAGCCTCCGTGAAAGAAGGAGATATCGCCTTTACCGTAGAAGGATCAGCGCAATCCATTCTTACCGCGGAGCGCCTGGTGCTTAACTGTATGCAGCGGATGAGCGCTATCGCCACCAAAACCCGTTATCTGGGGTCATTAATTGAAGGTACGGGAGCAAAAATATTGGATACCCGCAAAACGACACCTAATTTCCGTCTTTTGGAAAAATGGGCTGTTCTGCTCGGCGGGGGCCTAAACCACCGGATTGGCTTATTCGATATGATAATGCTTAAAGACAACCATATTGATATGGCTGGCGGCATCGAGCAGGCAATCATTCGAACAAAAGATTATCTTCGCGCCAGAAATAAAAAATTACAAATAGAAATCGAAACGCGGACGCTCGCTGAGGTTAAGGAGGTGCTGCGGGTAGGCGGGGTGAACATTATCATGTTGGATAATATGGACCTGGCCACGATGACGACCGCTGTTAGCCTGATCGACGGAAAGTATAAAACGGAGGCGAGCGGGGGGGTGACGGAGGAGACAATTCGCAGCATCGCCGAGTGCGGCGTCGATTTTATTTCGGTGGGAGCCTTAACCCATAGCATTAAAAGCCTGGACTTGAGCTTAAAAGCGTATTCTTAGTCGGATTTGAAAGTAAAGTGATTTGAATATTTTATGATCGTTAAGACCAAAAACTACAAGCTGGATAAAAAAACCTATATCAATACAGCGTTTAAAACTATTCTTAAGAAGCAAGGATGGATTGCCGTGTTGGGAGCGATTGTTATTTGTCTTGGATATTTTATACCAGGCGCCGACACGATCTGGTGGTTCATCGGTGCGATTGTCGCGCTAGGTTTGTATTTGCTCTTCTGGTGGATACAGTTTTATGGTGTCACGCAGCTGGAGCAAGGCAAGATGTTGTTTGAAAAATTTTCATACGAAATCACCAGCCAGCAGATCCTCATGAAGCTAAACCCACGCGAAGGTATGCCCTTAAAATGGGACCAGATCAAAAGCGCGTCCATCGAAAAAGACCATTTCGTGCTTTTTGTTAATAAGGCGCAGCTGATCTATTGGCCGTTTAAGATCTTCAACACCGAGAACGAGCGGAAATTTGTAATCAGCATCCTCAAGAACAAAGGCTTGGTCAAGGCGTAGCGTCCTACAGCGTCGGTTTGGATCCTAAATTTACGATGTGCAAAATCGAGCAAAAGTCCCGGCAGATGTTGTCCGGAAAAAAATCTATCACTATTGCGCCTACCAGGAACGGTCACATCAGGAGGTAAAGAATAAACTGTATACGTTAAATCTTTCTACCGACGAAGTTGACGCGTTGATAACGGAGCTCATTGCAGACGGTTATCTCAATGAGGAAAGGTTTGCCAAAGCGTTCGCTGGTGGAAAATTCAGATTGAAAAGCTGGGGGAAAATAAAGATCACCAACGCCCTCGAGGCAAAGGGCCTCACCAAAAATTGCATCCGCATTGGCCTGAAGGAAATCGATGACGATGATTACCGTAAAACGATCGAATCTTTGTTATTAAAAAAGGCCGCTCATACAGATGAAAACAATCTTTTTGTTCTGCGTGAAAAACTGGCGACCTATGCGATTCAAAAAGGATTTGAACCCGAATTGGTCTGGGAAATAGCAAAGGAGATTATACGTTGAGCTCCTGC
>DASUTP010000475.1:0-2177 GCA_036374515.1 Chryseolinea sp.
AACCCGGCAAGGCGTTCGCGCAATCATCTGCGTATCAGGGTAATATTAAGATGCAAAAATTTAAACTCTTTGAGAAAAACAGAGGTCTTCATCCTGATACAAAATTCATAAAGACAAATAGGAATAATGTTCCGGAAGAAAAGGATCTGTTGACGAACTTTAAGTTGTGGTGGGCGCGTTTGTTTAAGAAACAAGAAGCACAACCTGATCATTTGAAAGAAAAAGGGCATAAACCCCGTTATGATAAGGGTGAGGAAGGAATGTGGTACGAATAGTTAGTTATGAAATGGAGCGAACTACGATCTGTACATCAGATCGACATGATCAGGGAAGAGTCAAAAGAGAACCCAATACTTATTTTTAAGTATAGTTCAAGGTGTTCAGTTAGCCGGATGGCCCTCGACCGCTTGGAGAGAAATTGGGATGATGCCGAAATGCTGGCTGTAAAACCTTATTTCCTTGATTTGATAACCTATAGGGAGATCTCAAACAGGATTGCAGCTGTGTTTGATGTGGAGCATGAATCGCCCCAGGTGTTGATCATCGAGAACGAGAAATCGATCTACGATCAATCGCACATGGGCATTAGATATGAGGAAATAAAGGAAGCAGTCCACTAAATTAAAGGGTTTATTTAACCCTGAATTGTGCCCGATCTCAAAAAAGCTGTCTCGCGAATAACTTTGACATATTATTTGTGTTAGAAAATTTATATTCTAAATTTATTGTAAAGATTGGCTTGGAATGCTGCGCGTTGAAAAGTTTTTAATCCTCACAATATGTTGTGTGTTTCTCGTTTTGAGCGCCGCTGCTCAAACACAAGATAGCTATGAATATCAGTCAGAATTCATCTGGGGGATCAACAAAAACACTTCCGGAGGTCTGATTGGAGGTATTGTCTTCAAGAAGGCGAGAAAGCTAAATGACCGTGTCCTCGAGACATTCGGGCTTGAACTCATGAATGTCAAGCATCCGCAAGAAGTGCGCAGGAGTTCGTCGACGACAGGCAACTATTTCATTTACGGAAAGTCTAATTACTTGTATGCGATCCGATTGCAGTATGGTCGCGATCTGATATTGTTCAAGAAGGCCCCTCAGCAAGGCGCAGAAATAAAAAGCATTTTTGCCATCGGCCCCACTATTGGCGTGGTCGCTCCATACTATATCGAGTATTATCCCAACAATAATGACATGGTGAGCGTACGCACGCCTTGGAACCCCAGTATTAGCATCGGAGATATTGGGGGCACCGGCAGAGTTTTTGAAGGCTTGGGCGAATCCAAGATTGTGCCCGGACTTAATATCAAAGCCGCAATGAACTTTGAGCTTGGTACTATAAAGAGCCAGGTAACGGGATTTGAGGCAGGATTTCTCATGGATATCTATACCGAGAAGATTGAGATCATGCCTACGGCAAAGAACTATTCCGTCTTCCCTACCCTGTTCCTTACTCTTTTTTACGGCAGCAGGAAATAGCCGCCAAAAAAATTTCGTTAAAACTGTGACGTTTCTCTATATTTGACATTCTAATTGTTAAAATACTTAACCTATGGAACCGAAGAAGACTGAAAAAGCGGACCTCACCAACAAATCATTTTTGTTTCTGACTATTGGGTTGGTGATTAGTTTACTGCTTGCAATAATGGCATTTTCGTACCGGGTCTACGACGATACATCTGTAAAAGACCTTGGTAAGAACGATGCAGCTGAAGAAGAGATATTGGAAGTGCCGCCAACCGAGCAACTCCCTCCTCCTCCTCCAAAAATTCAACAACCACAAATTATTGAAGTACCGGATGAGAAGAAAATAGAAGAAGAGATTGAAATCAATATGGATACTGAGGTGACCGAAGAAACCAAAGTTGAAGAGATCAAGATTCAACCTCAAGAGGAAGAAAAGGAAGATGTAAATCAGATTTTTTTGGTCGTTGAAGAAACAGCGGCCCCGATTGGTGGCATGCCCGCATTTTATGAGCACGTTCAGAAAAAGTTGAAGTACCCTGCTCAGGCCCGAAGGATGGGCGTTGAAGGAAAGGTGTTCGTGGAATTTGTTATCGAGCGCGACGGCAGCATCACAGATGTAAAAGCGATCAAGGGCATCGGTGCAGGTTGTGATGAAGAAGCTGTTCGTGTTTTACAAACTGCTCCGAAGTGGAAACCAGGTAAGCAAAGAGGCA
>DASUTP010000476.1:0-7537 GCA_036374515.1 Chryseolinea sp.
CATGACGTAACCAAACAATTCACAATCATGCCGATGAGGTACGGTATCAGTACCGCCCGGAATGATCGTCATAACAGAAGACTCAAGTTTGAATTCTTTCAACTCCGGATCGGAAAGAATTTGCGTCATAACGGGTGCAAATTGCAATGGGTTTTCGTTCTCTTTTTTTGCGTGCTCGCTATGTTGGGCTTTTACGCCAAAGGCCAGGGAAAAAATCATTGTTGCAATAAGGATATATTGGTGCTTCATATTATTGGATTTGTGTTGGATAAAATTAGAAAAAGAAATCTCATTGCGCGTAGTCCACAAGAGATAAGATTTGTAGTCCAGCAGTGGCGTGGGAGCCGTCAGTGATTGTCGTGGGATGTCCTTTGTCCACTGTAACAAACGCTAACGATCTTTGTGCGTGCACCGGTAGCCTACAATTACTTTTGTACCCAGCAAGGAGGAAATCGTACACTTTATTGTTCCTTAATGAACAATTGAAGCAGAAGTTCTATGCTAATTACACTTGAATCCTCTTGGCATAGAAAGTGGGTATCGAATACCGTTATCCAACTGAAGCAATGAAAAGTATTTTATTCTTTGTCTTATTGTCAGCATTTGTTGCCCCTGCTTTTATGCGAACTAGCGTATTTCCAGCCGAAGATGTGATCACAACGTCACTATACGACAGCATCGCCGCCATGGATGCCCGATGGGAGGATGCTTATAATAATTGCAAGCTGGATGTTATGGACGAGCTCATCAGCGAGGATCTTGAATTTTATCATGACCTTGGAGGACTGACGACATCCAAACAGAAATTAAATGAAGCGCTTAAGAACAATATTTGCGGAAAAGTAAAAAGAGAACTCAAGCAAGGCAGCCTTGAAGTGTATCCCATAAAAGGATATGGCGCGGTGGAGATGGGACTGCATGCGTTTCACAATAACAAGGAGCGGGATCCGCAGCCGCATTTTTCAAAGTTTGTACACATTTGGAAACGCGATGGTAATCAATGGACGATAACACGGGTGATTAGTTTACACTGATGGGAGCGTACCATTAGCGTTACTCCAGGTTCTCAGCAGGGCAACAGGACAGCGGCAACTTTTTAATGATCACAGATAAATGTCTAACGGTATGGTTATCTTGCATCCTTCGAGCTGACCAACTCCCAACACCGCGCGATTTGCAATGGTAGGGATCTTGCGGGATCAACGCCATGTTGGTCACTACCGGTTTCTTTCCATTTTCAACACTAAAGGAGAGTCCTGAATAAAGAAATAACAGCGACCATTTAACTGTTTTACGTTGATCATCATTAAGTCTTCGTCGAGGGATCCAACAAACACCATTTGTTCTTTAGACCTGATGTGCCACATTTTGTTGTTCATAGCTTCAAGCTCGCGGAATTCTGTTGGCGCGTTCGCCGGTAACTTCAAAAAGAAAAGTCCATTGGATCTGAAAATAAACTGTGCATTGATGAGTCCACGCTTCATTTTTTCAACCGTAGTATTTTCTACCGGTGCATGTCCCTTATTTTTTGCGAAAGATACTTCCCTCGATGTCCACACACCTATGATGTCTTCACGACCGAATGATTGCGAATTGGCCACCAATACGTCAAGGAGGCAAAAACCTATAATCAATATTCTTTTCATCTTAACCGGCGACATTTGATCCGTGTAAGATAATAACGATCAAGTCTGAAAAAACTTATTCTGAGCGGTCGTTATCTGAAAATAAAGACGTGGTCGTTTGCCTTTCCGACTTATCATTGACTTCCAATCACTTGATCGATCATCTGTACCCGAATGACCCTTCTCAAGCCAGCCTAACCGGCAGCTGCCTGATCCGTTTTCCGGTAGCTTTATAGATGGCGTTGCATAGTGCCGGTATAAAAGGAGGAACGGGCGGCTCACCAACGCCAGTAGGCTTCTCGTTGCTTTCAACGATATGCACCGCTGTTTCATATGGAGAATCACTCATCCTGCCAACGAGGTAATTGTGGAAGTTAGATTGTTGCACGGCACCCTTGCTGACGGTAATTTCACTTTTCAAAGCGAGACTTGCCGCAAACGCTGCACCTCCTTCAAACTGGGCTTTGATGCGCTCCGGATTTACCGGTACACCACAGTCCACAACGTAGTCTACTTTGGGAATCTTTATTTTATTGTTGGCGTCGACAGTAACTTCCACGACGCAGGCGACGTACGTAAGGAAGCTTCTGTGGGCTGCAAAGCCCTGCCCAGTTCCTTTCGGCAGATTTTTACCCCAATTCGATTTTTCCCTGGCTGTTTCAATAACGTTTCTAAACCGTGCCGTACTCCACGGAAAGTCTTCGATCTTCTCGCCATAATTCCAGAATTCGGAACTGAGCGACGCGAAGTCTATCATGCGGTCCGTGCCAAGAAGGTCAAGCATATTTTGGATTGGGTCAACACCCCTTGCCTCCGCTACCTCGTCTAACGTACAGCCTACAGCATAAGTGTGGTGGATATTAGCCACGGACCGCAGCCATCCAATACGCGTCTTTGCTTGAGCGACCTGCGTTTCACAACAGACGTTATCGATCGCATACGGTATGTCGATCATACCCATGCTTAATTCCGCGCCGCTGGCTTCATTTGCTTTTGCATTGGAAGTGCCATCGATCGGAGGAAAAACGGAGCGATGCAGCCACGAAGTAACTTTATTGTTTTCGTCGATTCCAACTTTCAGGTACTGTGCAGCGGGGAAATGATAGAAGTCGTGCTGAATATCGTCTTCGCGGGTCCACAAGATCTTTACGGGTGTGCCCATCTCTTTTGAAATTAACGCTGCTTCGACGACGAAATCGGGTTTCGATTTACGACCGAACGCGCCACCCAGGAGTGTGACGTTGACGGTTACATCTTTTAGATCCATACCCAGCGCTTCGGCAAGGGTCTTTCTGGTGCCTTGCGGATCTTGCACGGGTGCCCAAACTTCACAGACGTTGTCATGTGTATGCGCCAGGGCACAGGGCGTTTCCATCGGCGTGTGCGACAGCAGCGGTACCATGTAATCCGCTTCGATCACTTTCTTTGCATTTGCCAATCCCTTTTCAACCTGTCCGGCTTCTCTTCTGATCTTTCCTTTTTCCTTTGAGCGCTTAAGCATATCGTTGTTATAGGCCTTGGAATCGTAATCGCCATTGATACCTTTACTCCAGGAAACCTCAACAGCTTTGCGCCCCTCCAATGCCGCCCACGTATTTTCAGCAACAACTACGACTCCCCCGAGCGGCTTATTAAGATAGGTTGGGAATCCGGGAGGTTTCATCGTGAAGACCTTTATAACGCCGGGGACTTGCATCGCCTTATCCGCATTAAAGGATTTTAAACCCGCGCCTGGCTCGGGATTTCGTTTGATGACGGCGACTTTTGTATTGGGAAGATGATTATTATCCAAGCCGAATTTGGCTTTTCCGGTAACAATATCTTTTAGGTCAACAATAGAACTTTGTTTGGTGATGTATTTGAAGTCTTTTGGTGATTTCAACACCACACTTCCTTCGTCAGGCAGCGGCAATGCGGCCGCTTTCTCCGCGAGGTACCCATAGCCCAGCGATTTCCCGGATGTATGAATGACTTCATGATTTTGCGCTTTGCACTCTTTCACGTCAACGCCCCACTCTTTGGCTGCAGCCTGCTCCAGCAGATAACGTACCGTCGCACCCGCCTTGCGCAATGGGGTAAAAAACATTCTTACGCTGTAAGAACCGTCCGTATTTTGATCGCCGTATTTTTCGTCGCCGGTGGCCTGCACTATTTTTATCCGGTTCCAATCAGCCTCCATCTCATCAGCGATGACCAATGGAAGACTTGTTCTGATGCCCGTTCCCATTTCGGATCGGTGAGCTATCAGCGTAACATCGCCATTTCCGCTCAGGGTAATAAATAGGTTTGGCGAAAAAACATACTCGGGGTTACCCATTAGTTTTTTTGATGTGTCCGAGCAACTGAAGCTGATACCCAGTAACAACCCTGACATACTCATGGAAGTTGATTTCAGAAAATCGCGGCGGCTGACTTTGAAAATCGTGGATTCGTTTAATGCTGTCTTCATTTTGCTGCGGTGTTAGAGGCTCTTTTAATGGCTTTTCTGATTCGTTCATAGGTGCCACAACGACAAATATTCCCTGACATGGCTGCCTCAATCTCTTCATCAGTTGGCGCTGGATTTTTTTCAATCAATGCCGCAGCTGACATAATCTGTCCTGATTGACAATAGCCGCACTGCGGAACGTTCTCCTGCACCCATGCCTCCTGAACCGGGTGCAAGGAATCATTTGAGGCAAGGCCTTCGATGGTGGTTATCTTTTTTGTACCAACGGTAGAGACGGGTGTGGAGCAGGACCTAACTGCCGCGCCATCCATGTGCACCGTGCAGGCTCCGCATTGCGCTACGCCACAGCCATATTTCGTTCCAGTGAGGCCTAAGTTGTCACGCAAAATCCAAAGGAGCGGCGTATTGGGAACTGCTTCGACCGCGCGGGTTTCACCATTGATATTGAGTTGGTAGTTTGCCATGGGTTTAGAGTTGTTTTCTGGAAGTTAAGAAATTTGCTGATCGGTAAAATCAAAAACACAAAAAAATGCAGAGCGATCTGATCGAAGGTAAGATCAGAAGGGAATGGACGTAGGCGAGGTCACGGAACGTGCCGTAAAAAAATTATAATCGTCCGCGTTTCTGCCGCCTGTCGCGGATGTTAAAAAAAATACTCAGCCCTAAGGCAATGCAAAAGAAAATTGCAGTAAATATATTGACTTGACTTTCATTAAGTGATAAACCCGTAAGCTTCAGGATAAGAAAATGAATGTATGAATTGCTTTCGTTACTGTACCCTAGCTCGTCGCGGATCTGCCAATGCCAATCAGTAAGAAAACAATATCCAAGCCCGTAAAAAATGCCAAGGATAAGCCAGGAAAATGCTGTGAATAATAATGTTATCAGATTCAACTTCCGCGTAAGCCTGGGAATCCACCCAAAAAGATTAAAAAAGATTAACACGACATGAAAAACAAAGAAAAATGTGTTACCGATCTTATACAGTAAGAGCGTGTCCATGGCCAAAGGTAAGGATGATTGGATGATGTTTGGTTCTTTGTGGATAATCCCGAAAGGTATCAACGATCCGTTGCGTTAATTCCGGTTTGTGAACAGCGTTGACAACTTGCCTTGTTTGAGAAAATTTTCTTTACACTGTTGTGTTCATGTTAAAGCGAATGATCCCGGATTCCATTTGCATCATTATCAATCGTTATCGTCAAACTCATCGCATTAAGGGTTGGAGAACCGAGAAATATTATATTATATTCACTCCATCCAACCCTATCACCATTGAAAACCAACTCTTATTTTCTTGTAATCTTTGCCTTGATCATTGGTTGCCAGGATCCAAAACCTGAAGCATGGATCGATCAGGAGCGCTTACGAAATCGCGACGCTGCTGATTGGCTAACCACCGGCGGCAATCAAAACATGCAACATTATTCACCGTTGGATCAGATCAACCGCGACAACGTTAGAAATTTAGGATATGCCTGGGAGTACGACGCAAGCACTCACATCGGTAATGTGCCGCGCGGTCTCGAAGCTACACCTATTGTAGTCGATGGTATTATGTACACTTCTGGTGCGTGGGGCGCTGTGTATGCGCTTGATGGAAAAACCGGAAAAGAACGCTGGGCCTTTAAACCGAAGGTAGACGCGTCGTATGTACGCCGGTCATGCTGCGATGTTGTAAATCGCGGAGTAGCTGTTTGGGAAGGGAAAGTATATGTGGCAACGCTTGACGGATATCTTGTCTGCCTGAACGCAACCGATGGCAAAGTGCTCTGGAGTAGTGATACGTTTACGGATAGAACAAAAGCGTATACGATTACGAGCCCGCCTCAGGTGGCAGGAAGCATTGTAATGATTGGCAACTCCGGTTCTGAGTTTGGAGTGCGTGGGTACATAACCGCTTACGATTTAAAAACCGGAGAACAAAAGTGGCGCTTCTTCGTGGTGCCGGGCGATCCTGCAAATGGATACGAAAGCCCTGAAATGGAAATGGCGGCGAAAACATGGGATGCAAAATCGCATTGGCAAAGTGGCGGGGGTGGCACCGTCTGGGGTGAATCAGCGTATGATCCTGAACTTAATTTGCTTTATGTAGGAACCGGCAACGCCGCACCGTATCCAATTTGGTTTCGCAGTCCGAGCGGTGGCGATAATTTATTTCTTGCATCGATACTTGCGATCAATCCTGACAATGGAAAATTAATTTGGTACTACCAAACGACGCCAGGCGAAATCTGGGACTATACCGCTACTCAAAACATCGTGCTGGCTGACGTAGAAATAAAGGGCGCAAAAAGGAAAGTATTAATGCAGGCGCCGAAGAACGGTTTTTTTTACGTGCTGGATCGCGCAACGGGCGAACTTCTTTCGGCTGAGAAATATACGAGGGTAAACTGGGCGAGCCACGTTGATTTAAAAACGGGTCGACCCGTACTGACGGAACAAGGGCAATGGTATAAAGATAAGCCGAAGCTGGTGGTGCCATACCTGGGAGGAGGGCACGTCTGGCAACCGATGTCGTACAATCCAGCCACCGGGTTGGTCTACATTCCGGAGCGGTCTGTTCCACAGGTCTTCAAGACGTTCGATTCTTACCAATGGTTACCCGACGTGGACAACACAAATCTCGATTATGCCGAAATGTTTAAATTTCGAAAGCATGTCCTTGACCAGGTGACCAAATCGGAAGACACCATCAGGCAAGAAAACTTGTTGGCGTGGAATCCCATCACTCAGGAAGCTGCATGGAAATTTCCCGAAGGCGGTCCCGACGGTGGGATCATGTCCACCCCCGACTTGGTGTTTCAGGGAACGAGGACCGGATACTTCAATGTTCATGATGCAAAAACGGGAGAGAAGCTGAAATCGATATTTACCGGGAACGGCATCATGGCAGCGCCAGCAACGTATAGTATAGACGGCGAGCAATATGTTGCAGTGATGGCGGCCTATGGCGGCGCGGAAACGAGCGGCTACCTCGCCGATGCGGTTATATACAAGTATGAAAACAAAGGCAGGATCCTTGCCTTTAAACTTGGCGGCGGCGACACACCGTTGCCTCCGGAAGCCAAGCCTATAAGAACGCCGGCGCCACCCGCAATCAAAATAAATGAAGCGCTGCTCGAACGGGGCGCGTATCTCTACAACTTCTATTGCGATATATGCCACGGCAAGTTTGGCGATCGCCATCTGTCACAGCATCCGGATCTGTCGAAGCTTACGGAAGCCAAGCATATGTTGTTCACGGATATCTTGTTAAAAGGAATTCTATCGGAAAATGGGATGGCCAACTTCTCTAACTCGTTGAATGAAGCAGATGTCGAAGCGATCCACCATTTCCTGATTAAGAAACAACAGGAAGTTTATGAAAAGGAACAGGGAAAATAGCGCTCGATACTGTAGTTGTTCAATTTCATCCGGTATGGCCAGATGAGGCCCTTAACCTTTCAAGCTTTGGAGGTAT
>DASUTP010000477.1:0-4113 GCA_036374515.1 Chryseolinea sp.
GTCGAGGTACAGGGCGGTTTCCTGATTTACGGTCGAGCTGTTGAATTCGAAATTAAAATCCAGTGTAGCTTTTTCCAGGACCAGGGGTTCGTGTTTGAATTTCCCGAAGTCGACGATGGCGTTGACCGAATCCTTTTTTTCTTTTAACCGCGCACTCATGTCTTCCTTCCTGGGTTTAACCGACAATGTATCGGACGATGAATTTATCACGACGGCACTTTTTACTGCCGGCACTTTCGACACCGCTGGTTTCTTTGCCACGGCAGCTGGCCGGTTTTGTGGCGCCTTTTTCTTCGGCTTCCTTTTCTTCATTCTCTCCTTTGCTGTCACCAACTTTCTCAACTCGACACCCACTTCAACGGCTCCGGTATTCGCAACATTTGTCACAGCCACGGGAAAATCATAACTGATGCCCACCGAAATATTTTCCTTATGGAGTTGTAATCCCAGGATCCCGGACCTGCCGATCACATACTTTGTAATGAGATCAACGTGTGCGGGAGTTTTTGACGAGCCCGCTAGCGCGTACCGGGTAATACATCCAAGGTTCAGGACATTATTTGCAGCGCTGCGGGTGTATAAAAGCTCTGGAAATATGCCAAGATTTCCCCGGTGGTGCGCTCGGAACCCCAGAGATGCAACCAGCGTTGAATTCAGCCGACTGTCTGATCCCAGAAAAGAATTTTCCGGTTTGTTGAAGTCGAAAAAAGAGATACCCCAATATGCCAGCGTGGTCCCTTTCTTATCGGTCTGTTGCCAATAAAGCCCCGAGCTGAAAGTCATAAAGTCTGTTTTGTATGCTCCACTATTTTCGCCGCTGGACAATGACTCGCTAAAGCCCCGGTCAGGTATGTACTGGGCTCCCGTATACAAGCCTCCAAGGTCCATTTTACGACTTTGGTACAGCGCTTTTATACCTAGTGATAGGGTTTGGTATTTGGAGAGATAGACATTTAGCGCGTACGACAAGCCGGCCTCCTGAGTATTAAATATTCCGGCCTGACCCGAACGGTCATCCATGAAGGTAAGTCCTATACCTGACCACCGCTTCCCAGTCCGGGAAAGTAACGGATAGGCTACGTTCAGGATATTGCTCGTCAGGTGAAATCCCCCGTCGGTTGCCTGGTTTCGATAGTCGAAGCTCACGGAAGCATAGTCTGAACTTGCAACCTGAGCAGGGTTAATACGCTGTGGCGTAAAATTATATTGAGAGAATTGAAAATATTGGGCAACACCCGTCCTCATCGTGCCGACAAGTAAGATGCTGACAATAATTATTCTCATCTTGAACGGATTATCGGATCAGAACGATCGAACCTGAATCTTTACCATTTAATAATAGCTGACCCGAGGGAATTTCTCCTTTTACTTTCCAGAAATACACACCAGGCGGCTGCATTGCTCCATTTTTTGTGCCGTCCCAGCCCCGCTGCACAGCTTCTGTAACGTCGGAAGTTTTATAAACAAGAGCGCCTTCGCGATCGTAAATGCTGAAGGTAAACCGCTCCGCGGAATTAACTCCATAAATTTTAAGCTGATCATTCTGACCGTCGTCGTTCGGGGAAAAAAGGTTTGGTACAAATCCTGTTTGTTCGACGGTAATAGTCACCGTTGCCTGTGCCGTACAATCCAGCGAATCATATCCGGTGACCGTGTATTGCACCGTGGCCGAGGGCGACGACACCGGGTTCGGGACATTGGCATTGCTCAACCCTGTGGCTGGAGCCCAGATATATCTTTCTGCGCCGGATGCTTCCAGGGGAACTTCACTACCTTTCATGATCTTATAGTGGTCGGCGCTCAATTTCAACTCGGGCCTGCTGATCTTTATGGACGTCTTGCGAATGATCTTGCATCCCTGCGGATTTGATAAAGTAACGGACACAGAATCAGGTTCAGTAACGGGATATACAATGGTTCCGGAAGAACCCATCGACCCCTTTGTCTGGCTCGTCCAGGTGATATTTTCCCAACCCGGCTCAACGCGGAATTCCAACGAGCTGCCCGCACATGCAAACTTCTCGCCTTTTTCAACTTTCAAAGTGTCGTCATTAATTTTAATAGCCCAGGCTTTAAGGCTTGAACATCCATCCTTCCGGGGATGATAATAAAACAATGTGTCTCCCTTTGTTGAGGAAAAATCAAAGTTCTTTCCGGATCCCAAAAATCCTTTTGCAAAGGAAAACCAAAGTGCTGAAGGCGGCGACTCCAAAACGACACGTTCTTGCGAACACGCTGAAATTTCTTCAGTCGTCACGGCGGCGCAAGCCTGACCCCCACTGCCGCCACCGATACAAGGACGGCCGGAGTGAAATGAGTTATCGATGGCCTGTATTGCAAATTGCAGGTTGGCCTGAGAAATACCTTTCAGAAGTTTAAAGTTATTTGTTCCATTGTTGCCGTGCGTTACACTAAGCCTTTTTTCATTTAAAAGGTCAAACTCTGCAGGCTGATAATTTGAGTTTCCGTCCAAATGCACGTCATAAGTGAGCGAAGCGGTGGCCGTATGGTCGTCAGCAGGTCTTTCCCAATACATAAATATGCGATCAAATACGGACAATGCAACGGCATGGGTAGGGCTTTTTGGCCCCTCGTTTTTTCGCGTACGCAGCATTTCTGGCAGCCAAACCGATATAAAGTCACCTTTGGTCAACGTCAGCAGGTTAAGATTGCCGTCGTGGTCAAAGTCTCCAAACTTTTGCGTTAACACCTGAGCATGTGGCAATACGTCGGTATCGCCACTGCTATATTGAAGAGCGTTCACCGTATCCCCTGCTGTTGTTGTACCGTGATAGTTTACATCAACAAGGCCGTCGTAGTCAAAATCAGCAATAAAAGCTCTTCCGTTTTGCAGCACGGTTGGAATGTTTTCGATTGAGTAACCATTTGGACCACTTTGATATTTTTTTGTGTACCATTGCCCCGCAACATCCTTTGCCATTAAAATGACATCAAAAAATCCGTCGCCGTTAATATCGCCCGTCGACGTGTTACCTGCCATGCCAATTGTATTCTCTGGTTTAAAATAAAGTTCTCCTTGATTATTGAGAAATCCGCTCAGGAAACCATTTCCCTCGCCGGTACCACTGACAAATAAGTCGGCGTCGCCATCGCCGTCCTTATCCAATATCTCTATCGAGGCACAATTGAGTTTCAATGAATCATGTCGCGTTATCCATGAGAATTCAGATACCCTTTTCAGAATTCTGAAAAAGGGCTGGCCTGCCTCCTCTCCGCTCACAATCAATTCCGTTGCCGCGTCATTGTCCAGGTCGGCAAAGCGTCCCCGCGAAAAGAATGGTAATGACAGTGCATGTTCTTCAAATTCCAGCCCACCCTTGTTAAGATAGACAACCGTATGGGATGTATTATTTTTGATTCCGGACATGACAATATCCAATGCGTTGTCTCCATTATAATCCGTTAAGATGTATGCATGACAAGAGATAACCGGAAACACTGTTTCAATTTGTGACATCGGATTAAGGGTATCACCCTTTATGACCCCGATGTAACTCCTGTCTGAATCGCTGGTAAGTATCAAAAAAATATCAAGGATCCCGTCGTTGTCCAGGTCAACCCATTCCACGTCTGCATTTACGATGGAATCGGAAAGCTGTAAAGACACGCCCGGAGTCTGCGCAAAAGCAGTTACAGTAAGCATTAAAAATCCTGCGGCAAAGAATATTCTTCTCATGACGGTTTAATTTTTAATCTTTTGAATCTGAAATGTAATAGGTAATGAAATTTTGCTGGCTACCGGCTTTCCATCTAACATTGCCGGTTTCCAGTCGGGCATATTTTCAACCAGGCGCGTCGACTCCTCGTCGAAAGATTTTCCCAGCGAATTCACAATGGTAATATCCTCCGGCTTCCCCATGGTATTGATGACGAAGGAAATCGTCTGTACACCCTGGATGGAGTCCTTCAGCCCCTCGGGAGGGTATTTCAAATTTGTGCTAAAAAAATTATATAGAACAGAATACCCTTGAGCGGGCTCTGCCTGCACGTATCCTGATTCCGTTACGGAAGTTTCCGATTTTTTTTGCGTTACCTGTTCTTTGCCATCCGGTTTTAAGATTTTGGCATCGGCCGTACTATTGATATCCGGAT
>DASUTP010000478.1:0-10576 GCA_036374515.1 Chryseolinea sp.
CTTTCGCTCGCGCTGGCGTGGAGCCCTTCGCCCTGTCCCGATTGCATGTGCTTCTTCGGAGAAGATCCATTGCGATTTAAAGTTGGCGATTCTTAGCCTTTAGCCTACACGAAAGAGCCGCAGCCTCCAGCCGTTTACCATTAGCGCTATTCGTTCCTAAGCGAATTCACGGGATTTGCATGCGCGGCCCGTAAGGCCTGCGTGCTCACGATCACCAGTGCGAAGATCAGGGCAATTGCTCCGGTCGCAGGAAATATCCACCAGGCAATGTCTGTCCTTATAGTATAACGTTGGAGGTAATTGGTCATCGCCCACCACGACAAGGGCGCACATATCACAAACGCGATGATCACCAGTAGCGAAAAGTCCCTCGAGATCAAGTTCACCAAACTTGAAACCGATGCCCCAAGCACTTTGCGGATGCCGATCTCTTTTGTTCGCTGTTCCGCCGTAAAGGCTGCTAAACCAAACAATCCCAGACCGGTAATGACAATCGCAAGAACAGCAAACAAGCTCGCAAGACTGCTGGTCAGGTTGATTGTGGTGAATTTTTTTTGGAACTCCACGTCCACGAACTTGTACTCGAAGGGATACGCCGGACCGTATTTTTTAAAGATATCTTCGACTGTTTTCAAAGAAGCCTGCAGATCGTTCGTCTTCTTCAATCGAATCGTAATTGATCCCCACCAGTCGTCGAGTACAGCAAACATCGGCTTTACTTCTTCATACGGCGATCCCATGAGGACATCATCACAAACACCGATGAGCTTACGCTTTTTTCCCCACAGCTCAAGTTCTGTTCCGATTGGATCTTTCAAGCCCATGAGCTTGAGCGCTGCCTTGTTGATGACGATTGCTGTGCTGTCGGATTTGAAGTCCTCGGAAAAGTCGCGGCCTTCAATCATTTTTACCCCCATGGTCTTCGCCCAGTCGTAGTCCGTTACGATCGTGGTAAAGATCACTTTCAGGTCTTCGGGCTTTCCGGGCCAGCCAACAAAATTATTGGAGTTAATATCGGTGATGGCGCTGTTGGAACGGACCAGCGACTCGACAACACCGCTGGCTCGGAGGTCTACTTTTAACGCTTGCAGGTTGTCGTGATAAGCCTTGTTGATCGGAACAGTAATGAGGTTCTCCTGTGAATAGCCGATATCACGGCCTTTAGCGAGTTGGATCTGATTGTAGATGACAAACATGGATATAATCAGAAAAATGGAGAATCCGAACTGCAAGGTAACAAGGACCTTCCGGGGGATGCTGGCACTCTTGCCTATTGTAGGCTTTCCCTTTAACACTTTTACGGGCTGAAAACCGGACAGGTAAAAGGCCGGGTAACTTCCCGCGATAATACCTGTGAGCACGATTCCTCCAACAGTGAAGGTCCAAAATTTCAGGCTGCTGTAGTCGATAAATAATTTCTTATCGACGAGTGTATTATAATAAGGTAAAAGAAGTTGCGCGGCCAAAATGGCAATGGCAAACGAAATAAATGAGATTATCATCGACTCGCCGATGAACTGAAAGATGAGCTCGAAGCGACGTGAACCGACACTTTTCCGAATCCCCACTTCACGCGCTCTTCTTTCGCTTCTCGCCGTGGCCAGGTTCATGAAATTGATGCAGGCGATCACAATGATGAATACGGCGATGACGGTAAAGAGCTGTACATAGTCGCTCATGCCTCCGTGCTCCACCCCGTTTTCGAAATTGGAATATAACCTCCACCGCAGAAGGGGGTAAAGGAACATGTCGTGTTTGATCTCTTTGTCTTCGCCATGTTTGGCAAGCAGGTCGCTGATACTTTTTTCAACAGATACTTCGTTCTTCGGATCGTTGAGCTCCACGAACATCTGGAAGGAGTAATTACCCCAGTTGGTCGAATTGCGTTTAACCCATTCGTTGGTATTGTACCAATGTTTGTATGGTAACAGAAAATCGAACTGAAACGACGAATTTGCGGGAATGTCTTTTAAAATCCCCGCGACCTTTAGGTCGTGCTGATCGTCGACGCGAATGATTTTGCCCATAGCGTCCTCATTTCCAAAAAACGCCTTTGCTGTAGATTCGGTGATGACAATGTTGCTGGCATCGTCCAGTACCTGTTCAGCGTTTCCCGCGATTAGCGGAAACTGAAACATTTCGAGGAATTCTTCACCGACATTGAATCCCTTTTTGTTCATACGTTTGTCGTCCGAGGAGGCAAGCAGGTGGTCGCCACCCCAGTCGGCCACGGCGCACCGCACGATGTTAGCATCTGCGGGTTTCAGGGCGTCCTGGGTGGGTAGTGGAAGTGATGACCAAGAATTGATGCGGCCGTCAAAATGCGCGTTCACCCATACCTGGTAGAGCCGATCGGCCTTCGGATGGAATTTATCGAAGGAGGTTTCGTCTGCCACCCATAGGATGATAAGGATGGAACAAGTAATGCCTATGGCGAGGCCTGCAATGTTGATGAACGAATAGAAGCCATTCTTCCTTAGGTTTCTGAACGTGACGATTAGGTAGTTTCTGAGCATAGCTGCGACTGCTTGTGTTACTAGGATACTCGTTTTTAGAAAAAGGTTACAGGAGAATGAAATAATTGCGTTAAAGACTACGCTACGGGCAAAAGGGTTGCATTTGATCGCAACGAAACCCGTTCCGGGATTGTATATCCGGTGGTCGCAGTCGGAAGTAGACGGAAATGGTTTTGCTGCTTTTCTGCCGTACCAGCGCATTTACTCGCGAGAACTATCAGCAAGCAGGGAAAAAACTATTTCGCCGCCAGCCATATTGAAAGGGAACCCAGCACCTGATCAAAAAGAACATTTTGTCGCCTATGCAAGCGATGTTGGTTTCCCAGCCATCGGCCGCAGGTTGGTTTAAGGACTCACCGTGAATCGGGATGTGGCAATAAGTTTCCTTGAGTTTCAATAGCGGTTCATTTTGTTATCACCATTTCCAAAACTAAATTTATCTGACAGTGGCTGAGTGCGAATGGTTTATTGATTTCACGTGGGGCTATCTCGAAGCGTTGTGCATCATCCAAGCCGGCTATTCTGATTTTCCCTTGACAATCCAAACGGTGAAGCCGAAAACCGAAAAGAGTAGGCATCAATAAAAATTAAACATTATGGCTCTCTATTTAACCCGCTTCAGTTATACGCCGGAAACGTGGGCGCGATTGACCAAAAATCCCGAAGACCGCAGGGAGGCCGCGCGCAAGTATATTGAATTAGTCGGTGGCAAGTTGCACGGCTTCTGGTACGCATTTGGGTCATATGATGGATACACGCTTTGGGAGGCACCCGACAATATTTCAATGGCTGCGGTTGCCATAGCCATCAGTGGCGGAAGCGCATTGTCGAAAATCGAGACAATACCCCTGCTTACGATCGAGGAAACCCTTGAGGCGCTTCAACGTGCGCAGAAAGTGGGGTACTGGAAACCCGGAGCGTAGCTGTCCTTCTTCAAATGCGGCACAAGTGAGCTGACCATGAAGGTCCGTTGTGTTTTCGCGTAGGTAAGTGTGAAAATCAGGCACGAAGCAAAAGGCATTGACGTGCCCGTACTAATTCAAGTTCAAATCCATCTTTAAATACAAATACTATGAGACGTATCATTACTGTAATCTGTACTTGTGTTTGCTTCATGTATCCTTTTTTTGAGGTGCATGCACAGCAGGCCCCCACGCAAACGCAGGAAAAAACAACCGCCACATCGCATTTCTATATAACACGGTTTAGCTATACGCCGGAAACTTGGGCGCGGTTAATGAAAAATCCTGAAGACCGGCGGGCGGCAGCCCGAACATATATGGAGTCGGTCGGTGGAAAGCTGCACGGCTTCTGGTATGCATTTGGAGAATTCGAGGGTTATTGCCTCTGGGAGGCACCTGACAATATTTCAATGGCAGCAGTAGGATTCGCGATCACTGGTGGTGGTGCGTTGTCGAAACTCGAAACAACTCCGTTGCTTACGGTCGAGGAAACGCTTGACGCCCTCCGTCTTGCTCAGAAAATCGGATACCGGGTACCGGGAAAGCAATGAGATCGATTGCTGAAATGCGCGCTGCAGCCCGACTACCTTGTTAAAAATCGCTCATCCACTCTTTTAGCAATATCCAAATGCCCAACACAAAGGCCGACAACCCGAAGATCCGTTTTAAGATGTGTGGAGAAAAGCGGTTTGTCAATAGGTCGCCGAGAAAGATGCCCAAGGCCGCGAGCATGGAAATGAAAATCAGGAAAATCCAGTCTACGGAATGGCTGGATACACCGCCAAGAAATCCTACAAAAGAATTCATGCCAATGATCGGCAGCGCGGATCCAACGGCGGCATTGAAGCGCAGTCCCCCAAAGAGAACCAGTGCCGGGAGGAATAGAAAACCTCCGCCTATACCTGCAAGACCGGAAAGGAAACCGACGCCTAGACCGGCAAGGATCAGTGCTAACGCATTGGGGCGGGGCGAGGATTCGTCGGTACCAGATTGCCTGGCGCGAATCACCATCGTGGAGGAAATCAGAATCACCACAGCAAATACTGACAATAACATTGCCCGTCGCGTGATTGGTGTGGAGCCGTACATGAACAACACGTCCGGTAAATTACAGACGATCCACTTGCGCGTACAAAATGTGGCCAGCAGGGACGGAATACCAAGCTGCGTGACAGCGGGAAAGTCGATGAAACGATCGCGGTGCTTCAAGGCGGTACCTATAACACTCGTTGTTCCGACTGTAAACAATGCGTACGAAGACGCAACCACGACATCTAGGGAAAAAAGGTAGACGAGGATCGGTACCGATAAAATTGATCCGCCGCTACCCATTGCTCCTAATAAAAGTCCCACACCGATCAGCGAGGCATATCCGAAAAGCTCCATGGTTGATTTTTGTTGTTCGACAGAGGTGTTAAGATCACTTTACCGGCTGTATTCGCTTACTATCCCGTGCTGTTGTAATTTTTGCAGGCTTAAAAACCGACCACAGCGTGTCCGTGGGGACAAAACGCTGCCGTTCGACGTACATATGAACATCATCCAGGCGGAAATTTTTCACGACAATCGCCAGCTGAAGGATAAACGATGCTGCCACGAAGCCCACGAGCAACAAAATAAGTTTTGATGTACGTTTCATTTGTAACAGAAGTCTTAGTTCGTCGGACATGAATTATTTGTTAGCCTTTCAAGATGCCGATGGACGGTTACTATTTTAAACCACGAGGCGCGAAGTCTTAATATCAGCAGGCCAAGCGATGAGGTTCGTTGAAGTATGAACTGGTGGAATCCCAGTACAATTTCAATTACCGTCCGATTTGTTTTCATGGTTCTGACACTACCTGGCTTTCGGACTCTCCTGAAATTCTCTATGCGCCCCGTGCGAATTAATTAACACCCCGGCTATCTGAGCGCTACTACATATTAACCACCCGCGTAACAATAGCCGAAGCCGTTTTGCTGCGCCCGGCCAATGGCCCAGACGCCGGAAGGAACGATCTGCACATTCGGAAGCAATCCGCTCTTCCAGTCATTCAGTACTTCTTCGTGTTTCAGATTCGCTGCCTTGGCAACGACGCCACTATAAACGGTGAGAGCCATGTTGCAGACGCAATACATAGCGCCACGCTCTTGCTGTCTTTTGATACCCTCGATAGCCGGTGAGGGGAAATCACCTTCGCCTGGCGTGAAATATGGATTTCTTAGTGATGGCTTGCCGGTTGTACTGTCGTTGATTTTGAAGACCTCTCCAAGTTTATACTTCGCCCATACGCTATCCTGCATGGCAAACGGAATCGCGTTGTGACGAAGCACGACCATCGACGTCATGTCGTTGTCTGATGTACCAGATTCGTTGTTTGTGTGATAAAATACCCATGACCAGATCAACGGCATGCCGTTGTGCGGTTCGGAGGCATCAAATACCACACGGTGCGTTCCCTTTGCTTTTTTAATCCATGCATCAGCTTCCGCCGACGGTTTAACGGCCTGGCTAAAAGCATCAGAAGAAAAGGGGAGTGAAAAAGCTGTAAGTCCAGCGGCGCTTCCGGCCGCCACTTTTCCAAGGAAGTCACGCCGTGAGTTTACTTTTGAGTGATTGTTCATGATTTGAGAATATTGGTAAAACATTATTTGAGCTAGTGTTGTAGCGTGTTCGTAGGAACGCGAACATGGGTGTGGAGGATGTTTTTTCTGTTTTCTGTGACGTCCCGAAAATTTGCTCTGGAGTTATTTTTCTTAAAAGAGCGGATTTTCAGGCCTTCTCTCCCAAAAAACGTAAGCCGGTCCACGTTTCGGTGCGAGCGTAGGATGAGTTCGCAGACCTGGTGCGGTCATATCAAGCACGGTTCAGAAGCATATCGCAGGAGGACAGGCTTAACGTGGAACGCAAGAAAAGAGGCTTTCAGGGTAACTTCCTTTCTTGATTTACGTAAGGAACAGTTTGTGTTTTCATAACAAAACCCCGACGGAACCTTATGAACAACGTCTACGATTTTGTTTCAAATAGTAACCTTTTCAAAAAATTTGAGGTCAATGACCTTCTCTTTGTGGAATACAAATGCTTGTTTCCTGAAAACAAAGTAGCCTACTGGACGTCGAGTAACTATTTCATTTACGTGCTAGGGGGCCGCAAGCGTTATGTGTCCGGTAATAACGAGTATGTGTTCGAGGTCGGGGATGGACTTTTTGTCAAACGCGGCGTCTATGTAGCCGAGCGGTTCGATAAAGAAGACTTTTGCGCGCTGGTAATTTTTGTTCCTGATAACTTTATCGAATCTGTAACCAGGAAATACGCGGGCCTGCATCCCGCCAGACAGCAGCCTGTGCAAGGTGACTCCATCATCCGCATGAATATGGATGAAGCATTCTCGACGTATTTTCGTTCTGTGCTCAGTTACTTTCCGAAATCTGTTTCTCCGCCGCGCGAATTGCTGTTGATCAAGTTCGAAGAATTGATCCTCAACATTCTTACGAGCCCTGACAACGGTGAGCTTAGTGCACACCTTTTGTCAATCAGAAAAAACGATAAGGTTAGCATTCGCGAGACCATGGAAAAGTACTTCATGCACCCCCTCAGTCTGAACGACTTTGCAGAGCTGTGTGCGCGAAGCCTCTCATCCTTCAAGGCAGACTTCTTCAAGACGTTCAAAACTTCACCGGGGAAATGGCTTATGGCAAGACGCCTGGAGCACGCGAGGGTGCTGATCGAGACGACGGAAGAACCTGTGAGCGAAATTGCCGCCAAAGCAGGATTTAAAAATACATCCCATTTTGTAAGAATATTTAAAGACAGCTACGGCAAGCCGCCCCTTCAATACCGGCAGGGTCGCCTGGTATTGGTGTAGCTCGTAACGCAGAGTCGCGGAGGACGGAGAATCTGCGGCGACACGATGTCCCGCCTGCGACAGTGCTGTGACAGGGTATTTAATCCGTCGAAGCCTCGCAAAGATACCCGCGTCTCACAGACAGGCTGCCTTCACTCACGTACGACGCATAGGAGGATCATGAAACGGTTCTCTGAGTTGCCATTTCCCTATAGGTACACATCGCATTGGCCCAACGCATCTGATCGATTGTCTTGCATTCAGGCTCGAATAACTTCGGCGATGCCACTAAAAGACAAATGCTCTTCGCCCTGCTTGTGGCGACGTTAAGGCGGTTGGGATTAAAAAGGAACGTCATTCCCTTGGGTGCATCTTCAACAGAGCTGGCAGCCATGCTGTAAAGGACAACCGGAGCTTCCTGTCCCTGGAACTTGTCAACGGTGCCTATGCGCATTTCAGGTAATCGCTCACTCAGGGCCGCTACCTGCGCGTTATAGGGTGCTACGATTAAAATGTCACCTGATTGCAAAGGCCGCGACGCGCCGCTTGCGTTGGTCCATACGCCTTTGGAAAGAAGGCTGGAGACAATATTTGATATTGTATCGATCTCTTCCACCGATTTGTTCTGATTGCCATGATGAACCACAGGCACATAAAAAAGCCCTGCGCCGTCGAAACCTGTGTTACCGCTGATCAATTGCCGTTCCAGTCCGGGCAGCGATGTCAGACGGCCTTCGTAAAAAAGTTCGGAGGTAAACCGGCAAAGATCAGGATGCAGTCGTCGCGTGACGCCGAGAAACAACCCCTTTCCTTCGGGCATCGTCGGATGCCCGTCAAGTAAGTAGGTAAGAGCAGCGATGTCGCTCCCTTCCGGATGCGCACCACGCTGCGGCTGCTCCAATTGCTGAGGATCACCGAGCATGATGAGGTTTTTGGCGGCGCGTGACGCGGCTAATACTTGTGACAAGGACATTTGTCCTGCTTCGTCGACGAATAAATAATCCAGAACTTCCCGTGAGTCGTCTTCCGCCCATAGCCAGGCCGTTCCACCTATCACCTTTCCCTCGCTCAATGCAGCCCGTGCTTTGTCGGACTTATCCACTTCCACAATTGTATCAGGTAGGTTGTCATTTTTATCGTTTAGTTTGTGAACGAAGCTGACCTTGACTTTCAAATCGTTTCCCCGTTGTATGGCGGCCTCCGCGAGATTTCGTATTACCTTATGACTAACTGCCGTAATTCCGATTTTCTTTCCAGCCCTAACAAGTTCGACGATCATCGTGGCACCGGTATACGTTTTACCCGAACCCGGTGGCCCTTGAATAGCCAGCACACTCTTATCAAGATTCAAGGCGATGCGCACTGCAGCGTCAACGACATTTTCACCAGGGAGAACATGTGCTCCGCTACTTCGGTCAACAAGTTTCGGCGCCCTCTTCATCAACAAATCCTTGGAAGCAAGATAAGGCCATTCACGGCCCAGGCCATCGTCGGCGACAAAAGCGGCAAGGTCCATCAAAGAAGCGGCAAGCGCTCCCGGATCAACTCTTTCAGAAACATGAACGGCATAAGGATGGACGTCGACCTTATTTTTTGTCTTCTTAATGTCGATGGTGTAATTTTCAAGCGCTATGGCTCGAACCGTTCCAATCTTTTCTCCATTCACTTCGATAACCTCATCGTCTTCATCGATGCTGACTTCCTGCG
The DNA here is from genome assembly GCA_036374515.1 of Chryseolinea sp. Classification (GTDB taxonomy): domain Bacteria; phylum Bacteroidota; class Bacteroidia; order Cytophagales; family Cyclobacteriaceae; genus Chryseolinea. The sequence goes on from DASUTP010000478.1 coordinate 9,010, forward strand.
GCGGATAGCGATACCGGTGGGTGACATTTTGCTCTCTTCCGGTTTTTGGAAGCACGCTCAAAAATTCAAGACCGGTTATGGCTTTCCGCTCGTCCAAAAGATCGTCGTGTCCAAGCTCATGCACCCGGTAAAATTCCCACCAGGCACTCTTGTCTTCTCGTCTGAAATAATCGATTTGATGAGCGAGCAGCCACTTCGCATGATGTTCGCTTGTCCAAGTTGCTCGATCGTCGGGAAGCCGCGAAGTCAGGGCTCTGAAGATCTCCTGAGACCGGGTATCGAGTTGTTGAACATTTTCCGTAGCATCGCCAGTCTTCAATTCCGGGCGCGGAATTTCCGTTCCACTGTTAACCAATTCAGTGCGCAAAACTTCCAGCCATCGATGCAGCGCTTCCGTGGCGAGGCAATCGTCTTCATTGTAATCTTCAACCAGCTGAATGGACTCCCTTGCCAGCGATCTGAATTCATTGAGCTCAAGTGCAATCTCAACAGACTTTCTTGCCGAGCTTGCATCATGAAGGTCCACCTTGCGTGTATAATTCGTAAATTTCTCCAACGCCTTTAGCGAATAAGTCTCCACGCTCGCTAGCAGCCCCTCCTTAAAGATCGCATGCAAATCAATGAATCGTTCGGCCCGCAATAAGTCGTCTACTTCCTTTTCAAATACAGCATGAACGCGCGCAAGCCGCTTCACGGCAGAAGGTTCATAAGGGGCAAAATGATAAATGTACATTTTGGGAAATCGCTTCCAGCGCTCAAGCACAAACTGCATGAACGCACGAAATGCGTTTTTTTCCTCGCTGCGGTTGATGGACCAAATTTGGTTGTAGGTTAGCTCGTTTTTTTCTCTGTATGCATAGCCTAAAATGTATTCAAGTCCCCCGCCTTCAAAAAAAGCGTCGCCTTCAATATCGAAGTATATATCGCCGGCATTAGGTTCCGGCAAACGATGAAAACCCCGGCCTGCTTCTATCGGGCGAATTTCATGCAATAACCTGTCGATGAGACGTCCCTTTAGTTGGATCTTAGCCTGTGACTGTTTTTTTAGAAATGTCTCCTTTGTTCCACGGTGAGGTTTTTCAATTGTTGCCGCGTCGGCAAACTGTGCGAGCGTCTGTATATTCTGTCGCTGCAGTTCGACGACATGAAGATTTTTTATTCCTGCGACTAGCGTTAGATGATCATCGTCGTGCCGTTTTCTATCACACACCTGCCACCATTGACAAATATTGCATTGATCGACTGGATCTGGATAGGTATTTATTTCTGGTCCGCCCATCACCTGTTCGAAGTTCTTTTTAATGAGCCTGTAGTATGCCCTGAACGCAGCAAATCGATATTCCTCCGTCGGAAAATTTTCTCCAGGCTTTACTACATACATTTTTTCCGGAACGGATCCCTGTATTCTTGACAGAAGATCAGAGTAAAGACAAAGCTGAAGGATCGTTCCCGCCCGGGTGTCTTGCGCCAGCTTTGTGTCCTGCACTTCGTATGCCCAATCCCCAAACTTGCTTTTGCCGGATACCCTTAATACAATATCCGCATAGCCCAACCATGTTCCTTCCTG
>DASUTP010000479.1:0-3639 GCA_036374515.1 Chryseolinea sp.
CAATATAAGGAAGCCCTGGACCACATCGATGAGATCGCCGAGCGTATCAGGTTCTTTGGTGAGACTCCGTTTGGAACCATGAATGAATACTTAAGCGAGTCGGAGATTAAAGAGTCGGCATCGTCACAAATGGAGTCGGATCTGATGGTTCGCGAATTATTAAGCGACTATCGGATACTGTTGCAACACCTTAACGCGGTGGTTAAAGTTGCTTCCGAACAGCAAGATGCCGGAACTGAGAATATGACGAAAAGCTTTATCAAAAAAATCGAGAAACATCATTGGATGTTGTCTTCTTTCCTGGCAAAATAAAATTTTATGATCGAAAACGAAGCAGGCGAACTAACATTGATTTATCATTCGGAAAAGACGGATGATAAAAAGGCCCGGGGTTATGTAGCCTCACTTCCTACCCTGGCCGTTAAAACTTTGGATCTGGCCAAAGAACAAATTACAGAAACTCAGCTTGCTCAGATTGCTGACAAAATGCAGAAACCGATTGAAGAATTAATCGACGTAAGCTACGATGAGCGCGCCAACACCACTTCAAACAAGGAAGGCCTCAAGCAGATGGACAAAACTGAATTATTAACCATGATCAAACAAAATCCAAAATTATTGGCAACGCCTATCCTGATCATTGGCAATAAAGCCTATAAATACGGAACTGGTTACGGCTTAATAAAAGAGTTTATGGCTGAAGGTGTCAAAAGTGGTTCAGATGCTGTGAACATCGAGGAGAAGAAACGGGATTAAAGAAATTACATTCTAATTTTGTTCTGGTAGGAACCTTACCGTGTAGACATCACGCGCCAAATTAGTATTTTAGAGGTTTTCAAATACTATTTTGGCGCATGACTTTTTCTGCTGAAAATATATTGCTGATCGGTTCGCTGTTATTATTCCTTAGTATAATTGCCAGTAAGACTTCTTTCAAACTTGGAATTCCCACGTTGATCCTGTTCTTAGTTGTTGGAATGTTAGCAGGCTACGATGGTCCTGGAGGAATCTATTTTAACGATCCTCACATGGCCCAATTTCTTGGCGTAGTTGCTCTTACTTTTATTCTTTTTTCAGGGGGACTGGAGACCAAATGGGAAAGTATCAAGCCCATACTGTGGCAAGGTATCTCCTTGTCTACGCTCGGTGTTTTTATCACCGCATTTTGTGTAGGAATTTTCTCAACCTATTTGCTGGGATACTCGCTTTACGACGGCTTACTGGTCGGCGCGATTGTTTCATCAACCGACGCCGCGGCGGTATTTTCAATTCTCAGATCAAAAAGTATCGGACTCAAAGGGAACCTTCGGCCAACCCTTGAATTTGAAAGCGGAAGCAACGATCCAATGGCGTATTTCCTTACCGTTAGCCTTATTTTTTTGATAACCGACCCTGATGCCTCACCACTCGTGCTTATTCCGAGATTTTTTAAGGGAATGATCCTGGGCGCTATTTGCGGTTACGCTTTGGGCAAGGCCATGATCTGGATCATTAACAGGATCAAGCTTGACATCGACGGCCTTTATCCGGTCCTGATCCTTGCGCTGGTTTTTTTTACATTTTCCTTTACAGACTTCATCGGTGGAAATGGTTTTCTTGCCGTGTACATTGCGGCAATCATTCTGGGGAATAGCAACTTCCTCCATAAGAAAAGTTTGATGCGCTTTTACGATGGGCAGGCATGGCTGATGCAGATCGTAATGTTTTTGACACTAGGACTCCTGGTCTTCCCCAGCCAGATCGTTCCAATTATCGGTCCGGGTGTGTTGATTTCGCTCTTCCTCATTTTCGTCGCCAGGCCCGTGGCGGTGCTGTTGTCGTTGGCCTTCTTTAAGGATCTCAACATCCGCAAGAAACTTTTTATTTCCTGGGTAGGATTACGTGGCGCGGTGCCCATTATATTTTCGACCTATCCCTTGATCGCGGGGATTCCGACAGCGAGCAATATTTTTAACCTGGTGTTCTTCATTTCGGTTTCATCGGTCCTTCTGCAGGGAACCACACTATCACTGGTGGGAAAATGGCTTCATGTGAGCGTGCCGGAAAAACTAAAACGCAAGTTTCCGTTGGATATTGAATTGAAAGAGAATTTCAATTCTGAGCTGGTTGAGCTGGACATTCCGGATAACTCACCTGCCATAGGCAAACCTGTGATGGAGTTGGATCTTCCAAAGTCTGCACTGATCGTCCTTATACATCGAGATGGCAAATATATCACTGCCAACGGCGCGACACAGATTGAGCCGAAGGATCACCTCCTTATCATGGCGGACAATAAGAAAACAGTTAACAAGGTATATCAGCGTTTTAACTTACCAACATAACGGTGATTAGCCTAGGGGTACCGTATTACGATCTTTTATGTGATGAGACTCGTATCTATCGTAAGTGACAGCAAAAAAAGGCTGCCGGTTATGGCAGCCCTTCTTGGTATAGGTTAGGTAATCAAGGTTATTTTAGAAATTTCTTCTGAAAAAGCTGTCGTTGCGTTTTGTCTTCTTCGTTCCTTTAGGTAGTTGGTATCCACCTACTCGGCTACCAGAACCCGGTGTTGAAATCGTCGAAACGTTTACAATCTCGCCGTCAGCGTTTACTTCAAAAGTCTGCTCTATATTGACGATTTCGTCCAGTGTCTCCCACGGATTAAGGTTGGCCAGGGTATAGCTTCCATTATAAATTTCACGGGTCCCAATTGCGCCTGCGGCAAAATTGATAAAGTGGGATTCGAAATTATTAGGGGTTACGCTACCCGCATAGTAGGTGTAGCTCACGCCATACTGAACCTCCGTTATCGTAGCTGGTATAAACACCACCTCCGGGCCTTCGGTGTCGTCTGCTGCCGAAAGCGAAATAAGCCCAAGTTCATCCAGGGGAGCTCCGACTTCACCGATCCAAAGGAATAAGTCCATGTCAATATCTGTACCTTCGTCCCAGAAGAGGGCAATGACCTTTCCATCCTGCTGATTTACCTTTAGCTCAGTCTTATTGTTAGTGGTTGAAATCACCACATTCGAGCTGGCTTGTGATAGTGTAACGATGATCGTTTCAGGATCCCAGGCAGCTGTATTGACATCACCATCCTCGATGACAAAATCTGAATAAAGGCCAAGGCGAATCACGCCCGTAGTTTGACCGGCAGCAATCGTCAACTCTCCAGGCGTTCCGCCACGGATAGCGTAATCCGCCGGCAGATCAGGGTCAGCTGCCCTTGCAGTGACGCTGTCGCGTGCGGTGCCCGAAAGGGTATATTGTATCGTAACATTAGAAGGTGCGGGCTGGCTGAGCGTCACGGTTAATTGCTGTATACCGTCGGCTTCGCTTACGGTTTTAGTTGCTTCTGTAAACGATGCTGTTATTTGAGGATCATCATCTGTGATCGTGACCACGGTCTCATCGTCATTACTGATCAGGACATTATCAGTGTTGACGTCCTCGAGCGAAATCTCGATCGTTTCGTTCCCTTCATAAATCGCATCTGAAACAATTTGGATCTGCACTACACCCGATGTTGCGCCATTTGCAATTTGAACTTCACCCTCGTCACCTATGATCGTGTAGTCGGCTGGAGAAACTGCGGTACCACCTAATGAGTATTCAACGGTGATATCGCCTGGGGCACCGCGGTCCAGCACGAATTCA
>DASUTP010000480.1:0-29865 GCA_036374515.1 Chryseolinea sp.
TACCGCCGACAGCAAATGTCACCAGCACCGAACGGCTGTCGAAAAGCTTCAGCAACAGCAAACCTACGAAACACCCGACTGTTATCAGTCCCCAGAAGTAAGAAATCGCCGTGGCTCCCCCGGTGGCAGGATCAATTGCATGATAAAGCTGCAGAAATTTCGACATCCAGTTGGCAATTCCCTGTTCTGTGCCCACATAGGCAAAAATTCCCAGGAAATATATCAAGACAGTGCGATTTCGAAGCAGTTCGCGGAACGACGCTCCTGTATCCATCTTTTCATCATCGCTTAATTCCACGCGGGGAAATCTGATGAGACCTATAACAATGATCATCAACAAACAAGTGGCGGCAAAAACCCAATAAAGTGACACCCATTTGAGGCCTGGCGATACCAGTTGATTGAAGAGGCCGATCAATGCATTTGAATCGCTACTGTGAATTTTACTTACCATGTAGCTGTACAGCAATGGACTTAGGAAGGAGGCAGCACCGAAAAAAAAATTCGCCAGCACGGAGTTGAAAGCGAAATGCTTTTCACCGCCGGTGTGACGAAGCAGGGGATTTATCACCACCTGCAGCATAGCCATTCCGATACCGATGGAAAAGAGTGATAAAAGGGAAATGAGGAAAGTTGGAAATATTGCAAATACTAGGGCCGCGGCAAATGCCAGGACAAATCCGGCGATGAGCACTGACTTCTCCGAATACCGCTCGATCAAAATCCCGGAGGGGATCGACATTATTCCATACGCAACAAAGAAAGAAAACGGAAGGAAGCCTGCAATGCCGATGCTGAGGTCAAAACTGTCAATGATGTCGGGAACTAATGGCCCAAGGATGTTAGTCAGGAAGGAAATAACCGAAAAAATCAAAAAGATTAAGGCTACAATAACCAGGTTCGACTTCATATGACTCATTTATGTTTGCCCGCTTTTCGCCCGAAGATTGCCGTTACTTCTTTCATCCCGGACGTGTTTAACGAATAAGATACCTCAAAATGCGACAATCTTTTAGAAGGATAAAAACAGACTGAAAAATTTAAAACCTGAAAGGTTTCATCCGTCACCCGCATCATGACTCCTGAATTCCTTTGGTGAGACGCCCATGATCTGTTTGAAAACCTTAGAAAAATGATACTGGTCGAAAAATCCAAGACTATAAGAAATTGATTTTATCGTCTGACTTCTGTTCTGTAACAACTGGCAGGCCCGTTGAATTTTCATAGAAGTATAGAGCTGCATCGGAGTTTGCATTGTCTTTTGACGGAACATTGCACAATAATGGGAAACCGAAAGGCCGGCCACTTCAGCAAGATCTTCAAGAGAAATCACATTGCTGATATTCTCGCGCATGTACTCGATGGTCTGTATTACACTATCTTTACTTCCATATTTTTTTCCAGATAATACCATTAATCTGAAAGAGCAGAGGAAACTGTAGAACCTGCTATTGGCGTACACCAGGTTCTCAATATTTTCCATCAATTCGAGATGATGCAAGATATCGTTAAACTGCGCCACCCGACCTACTAATGGCTTTGCCTTCATCGGGGAATACTTCCCGCCAACAAGGTGCTGCACAACGTTATCGGCCTGGCTACCCGAAAAGTAAGCCCAGTAGATACTCCATGGGTTTTCATCAGAAGACTGTAACCCCGTTGCGAACCTCACAGGCAAAACAAAGAAATCATTTTCCTCAACAGGATATACTTTTTTATTTACCCGGTATCTCCCCTCACCTTTAGAGACATAAACCAAAAGATATTGGCTTCCTTTGCTTTTCGTAAATGGATGAAAAACAGTCTCGTCCTCATATCCGATTTCAGTGAGAAATAGATTACTGCAGAGCGGATGGTTCCGTATACGTCGCTGTGTACTTTGCGGGATCACGCAATACCGATGATGGGCGGAGTGTACTTCAACCTGCATAAAATCAAAAGTCAGTGAGAGCTTTCGCATCAGAAAGCATTACAATATAAAAAACCCTCCGGAGATTCTACCGTAATTTTATACATCTTTTTAGTAAAGCCTTCCATTGATTGACCTCGAAAGACTGTACAACTTGCTGCCACAATAAGGCACTGGAAATTTATCCGACACTGGAAGCTCTTTTAAGTGTCCCAACTATTCTTATTTATTATGGAATCACCAAACGTAGAAATCCTGAATGCAACCTTCACTCCCATGTTTGAAGATGGTAGCATCAACTATAGCCGCATTCCAGACCACTTTCATCATTGTATCAACACAGGCGCTAATGGCATATTTTTAAATGGAACGACAGGCGAATGTATGTCCCTTAGTTTAGACGAGCGCCTGAAACTTGTTGAAACGTGGACTGAGTATCGCAGGCAGGTCAACCGTCCGGATTTCAAAATTTTCGTTCATGTCGGCAGTTGTAATCTGTACGAAACCGCCCGAATGGCAGAACATGCTGAAAATCACGGCGTGGATGGAATTGCGATGGTGGCAACGTTCTACTTCAGGCCCAGGACGCTGGAGGAATTGGTGGACCAGTGCGCCTACGTAGCGGCAGCCGCCAAAAACACTCCGTTTTACTATTACAATATTCCGTTCATGACGGGGGTGAATTTTCCACTGATCAGTTTTCTTGAAGTTGCATCACGCCGTATTCCAAACTTCGCAGGATTAAAAAACAGTTTTACCGACATCGTCGACTATCAGCATTGTCTCCATTTTGCAAAGGAAAATTATGCCTTGTATTGGGGAACCGATGAAGCCTTCATGATGCTCTATACAGCTGGCAACCGTCATTATGTCGGCAGCACGTATAACTATATGGGTGACATTTACCAGGAAATGTTAAAAGCCCATCATAGCGGCAATATGAAAGCAGTGGTTAAGCTGGAGGGAGAGGCTGACGCTATTTATAAGATCATTTTAAAGCACAACGGTGTCACTGCAGGAAAAGAGATTATGCGGATGCTGGGGATCGACTGCGGGACAGTAAGACTACCCCTCACGCCCTTGACCGAGCGGGATCGGCAATCCCTGCTGGAATCCCTTAATCGAACTACGTTTTTCCAGCATAACAGACTGGTCTCAACATTTGCACATCTTCATGGGCAATAATGAACTGAATATTATCATGAAACTCATTTTACCTAATTATAAAATTTATGATCAAAATCATTCTGCTGAGCGACTTTGCTGAGGAATATAATAAAAATATTCTCAGGGGAATTACACGCTACTCCAAGGATCATGGACCATGGACATTTTGTAAAATGCCTACGTACTACCGTGAAACAATTGGTATCGATGGAATCTTGAAATGGGCAAAAGAGTGGGGAGCCGATGGAATCATAGGTCAGTTTTATAACAATGAAGAGGTTGAAAAATTTACCCAGGCCAACATCCCCGTCATAGCACAAGATTTTAAGGAAAGATTTACCGACATTCCAAATATTACCGGCGCATACAATGAAACCGGGAGACTAGGCGCAAACTATTTCTTAAAAAAGGGCTTTAAGAACTTTGCGTTTTATGGATTTGGCAACATAGTTTGGTCGCGCGAACGTGCACAGGGTTTCGAAGAGCGGATTCAGGAAGCAGGGTTTAATGTGCATTATTATGAACACAAGGACACCAACAACATTGACCTGTGGTATTACAAGCCATCTGCCCTAAGCGAGTGGCTGAGATCCCTGCCTAAGCCGATAGCCCTGATGACGTGTGACGACAACCAGGGACTTCATATCGCTGAAGCAGCGAAACACGCAGGTATTCGTATTCCGGATGAGGTGGCGGTACTCGGTGTTGACAATGATGAGACCATATGTGATCTTTCCGATACCCCTCTTTCCAGCATTGAACTTGACGCGGAAAAAGGCGGCTATGAAGCAGCGAGGCTCATGGAACGGATGGTGGCTGAAAAAACGTGCTATGCCCCCGACGTTGTTGTCAAAGCAACGCAGGTTGTTACGAGACATTCTACTGACATCTTCGCGAGCAAGGATAAATATATCGTTAGCGCCCTGAAATACATCCACGGAAACCTGGATAAGAATTTGAAAGTAGACCAGGTCCTGAAGGAAGTGCCCCTTTCGCGGAGATCGTTGGAAAAACGATTTATGCTTACCACCGGGTATCCTGTCTATGAGTACATCTACAATCAGCGGATCGAGAGGTTCACGCAACTGCTGCTCGAAACGGATATGACAATCTTTGAAATTGCACTGGACCTAGGGCTGAGCGATAGCAAAAATATTGCGCGCCAGTTCAAGCAGGTAAAGGGTCTGACGCCGATGGAGTACCGGAAAAAACATCTGGTAATGAAGCAGTCTGCATAATCGCGTTGTCCTATAAAGATTTCAGCTGCCGCTAAAGATTTCGGTGGTTTAATTTTCTTTCACAACTGCTTAACCGCAAAGCCGCAACGGCGCAAAGAAAAAAATCAAACAATATTGTATTTGATCCGAATATAAAAAATCAAATGCTGAGACCATGCCTGTCAGTACAATCCATCTTGCACTATCTCAGCGTCTTAGCGCCGCTGCGGTTAAATAAAATCGAAGGTACTCCTCTTTCAATGAGAACAGAGCGGTAACGGCAAAAGCATTTTTCTGTCATGTCCTATGGCAGCCTTCAGCCTGTCGCTTAGCGATTGCTCTGCTCAAGACATTTCGGGGACGAACTCACGTTAAGTTCTTAAGAGTAGCTTACTGCTAAGCCATCTGAATCTTCTGTATCGCATTTGCAAACTGGTCCATATCTTGTTTGGTTCCCAACATAGCATGTTGAAGTATCCAGATTGCCTCTTCGTAGCAAGCAAGTTCCGTAACAGGGCAACGGACCTTCGAATAATCAACATAGTCGGGAATCGCATAGCACATAAAATTCTTCTTTTGAAACAACGGCTGTTCGTAGATCGGTTTAGGATAGCCCATGAAACAGGGTACGCCTTCTGCCGCGAGCATCTCCGAAAACTCTTTTTTCGAAAGCCCACGAAACTTAGTTTTGTCGTAACGGAAGATATACAGGTGATAGGTGTGCAGCGTTTCGCCGTGCCCGCGGGTTAGTGGCTTTATGCCTTCAATGTTTTCAAGCAATGCGTTCAGATAGATCCCGTTTTCATTTCGGGCGCGGGTCTGAGATTCCAATCGCGTCAATTGCTGCGACAGCAACGCCGCTTGAAACTGCGTGATCCGGTAGTTACAGCCAATATTGTGATGCTCGTACCATTGTCCATCCTTAACCCGTCCAACATTTCGGAGCGAATTGATCATATCGTACAGGTTCTCATCATCCGTTACTACAAGCCCACCTTCACCGGCATTCAAGTTTTTTGAAGACTGAAAGCTGAAACAGCCTGCATTGCCGATGCTTCCCAGCTTTTTGCCTTTGTACTCTCCCCCATGCGCATGCGCTGCGTCCTCGATGACAAAAAGTTTATGCTTGCCCGCGATTTCCATAATGGCGTCCATGTCGCATGCTTGCCCCGCAAAGTGGACCGGAATTATAGCTTTTGTCCGGGATGTTATTGCCGCCTCAATTTTCGAGGGATCAAGATTGTAGGTATTCGGGTCAATGTCCACAAACACAGGGACACAATTGGCTTCGATAACGATCGTTGCAGTAGCAATGAAAGTGTAGGGAGGAACGATTACTTCGTCACCTGGTCTTACGCCGGACGCAATAAGCGCCAATCGAAGTGCAACCGATCCGTTGACGCATGAAATAGCGTACTTGCTGCCACAGTATGCTGCGAACTCCTTTTCAAATTTCTCCACGAGACCCTTGCAGTCGGGATTTCCCCATTGGCCACTTTGCGCGACTTGCGTAACGACATTTACATCATTTTCATCAAAGACGGGCCACGAAAATTTCTTCGTTACCGTTTTAACCCCGTCGTACAATGCTAAATTCTCTTTCATAATATTTTTTTTAAAGTCACAAAACACCTAAAGGTGACTGTAACACAATTCAATAGTTTTTAATGATGACGTCGGTGTACACTCAACTGGCTCCGTGTCGTTTTTAATGCAGGTCGCGAAATAGTCGATCTCGTCGTAGAACCCATCATTTGCATCGCCCGCAGCGATCTCGTGAATTTTTTCATCGTCACAAACTTGGATAAACGAAGGCATTCTGCTGGAGTACACTACGCTTGCATTTTCGAACTGCGCCATGTAACCGGCCTGGAAGGGAAAACTTGAATGGAATGTATTTCCTCCTTCAATTTTCGCCCTTATGCCCTCATAATGCCATTGAGCACTCACATAGTCATTTGCACTTAGCGCTCCCGGAAAACAATACGACTCGATCTTCAACGGAGCACCTAGTGCATAATGTAAGAAGTCGATGTCATGGATGACCAGGTCAAATAGTGCTCCTCCGGACGAGCCAAATTGTTCCTGCTTTTGCTTCCATTGCCCCCATGAGGGCAAACCAGAAAAGCGAGTTAGTGAAATAAACTTCAAGGCACCGAATTGCCTATTGTCGATCCATTGCTTTAGCTTCCGGTAGGCAGGCATGAAGCGAAGCACGTGTCCAACCATTAACTTCACATTCTGATGCTTTGCCAGGGCGACCAACAATGTACCTTCTTCCCTCCGCAAACAAAATGGTTTTTCCAGCAGAACATGTAAACCACGTTCCAGGGCATCCCTCGCTATTTCATAGTGAAGGTCCGTGTGAACGCATATATGTACTGCGGCAATCTTTTCTTCCTTCAGGCAATCATGTAACGTTTTGTAAACAGGGACTTTTAGAATTTCTGTCGGGTCGGTTTCCCCACTGGAAAAATTTCCAATCTGGCTGTTTATTTTCTCGGGAACTCCGTGAACGTTTCGCGTGATGATAGCACGTAGTTTCAATTTATCGTTCCGAAGAATGTTCACAGCATGCGTAATGCCCATGAATCCGAATCCTATGACAGCAACATTTATCATTTGAATCTGATTTGACTTCCCGGCAATTCGGGATGTGATTGTAACGCAATCACCGCCAATATTGCGATGAGAATTATGCACAAGCCGGTTGCCGTGATCCATTTGGCCGGAGATTCAACGGCAAGTTTAAAGTTATCATGTAATGAGGGCAGGGCGACAAGAATAACCGCAATGTTGACAAGATACAAGTATTGCTCAATCGGATGAACCAGAATACCAGTGAGCAGAAAACTTAAAAAAGCGTATATCCCCAGATAGATAATAAAAATTGATCTTACGTCTGTGTAGTCATAAGCCGGACGAAGAAACTTTATAAACATGATTGCGGCACCTAGTGATATCGCGATTAAGGACATAGCCTGAAACAGGAATATTGTTCCTGATGAGCCGCCCAGCTTAAGTATGAAATCCAATTTATCGGCAACGAACGATTGATCCCATAAGACGAATGGAATAAAAACGGTAAGGAATAACAAGGGTGCAAGATTGCTCTTCTTGTCTGCAACTCCGTCGCTGGATGGCCACACCGAGGTCAGGGTAGCGTAGGCCATGCCAAGTCCTCCAAAAAATCCGATTGAATATTCCATAATATTCCAAAAGTTGAAAGGCAACGAAGATCCGGCGCCAATCACCTGCAAAAAATTTCCGAATGAGAAGCCGATACCGCCACCCAGGGCCGACCATACTGCGACCCGCAATGCACTTTGTTGTTTGTGCCGAAGTATAAACCACGCCAACGCAATGGAAGCTCCCAAACAAGCGGCCCACAATTCGGAGCGCGGGGGTGTCATGAACCACTCCAGCTGATTGATCAATAGGCCATAGGTGAGCAATGCGAAGGCAACCATCTCTGCGATGAGCGATGCCCAGGAAATTTTAAATTCTTTTGACTCCGCCAATGCCAGCCCAAATAAACCGCCGCCGAGAAAACCATACAGCACTCCAATAACAAATAGCATGAGAAGGCCGTAATACACGTTTAAGAAATCACTTCCACGGCCGTAGCCCACCACCATGCCATAGCTGATCATGCCGCTCAACCCCCATCCTACTGCAGCGGCAAGAGCAATTTTGAAAACTTTATTGTACCAGTCTTTTCTTTTTGCCACCAGCACAACCGAAATTGCGCCTATCGCTCCCGCCCATGCAGCACCTTGTTCGTGTCCAAATTTTCCCCGGATCGCCCACGCGGTTCCGAAGGCCATGGCAACCATAAGCACTGAAAGGAAAGTTTGCCTGTTTTTCATGATTTTTATCTGTATTGAATGCAGTTCCTAAGTCTTTGTCTCACTGGTCAATTTTTTATCCACTGTGCGGGGAACGAAACATATTTAATGCTCCTTCCGGGCTTGATATCGTTTCGATGGTAGCTGTAGGAAATATGCACGCGTCCATCTGCACCCTCTGTCACTGCAGGGTAGTGGCTGGACGTTGGATTTGATCTCGTGTCGTTTTCAATAATTTTTTTCCATTTCCAAGATTTTCCCTCATCGTCCGACAAGGCAACGGTAAGGTTATGCCTTCCATTTTCCGAATCATTATATACCATGACCCATTCCCCGTTGGACAATGTAACAAGGTCAAATCCGGCGCCCGGATTTGCCAGCTGGTCGTCCTTGGCGATGGTCCACGAGATACCCTTATCGTGCGATTCGCTGCGCTGCATTCGGTTGGGGGGTGGCCCGTTGTCACGAAAGTACGCGACCAACACACTGTCTTTCCCAATTGCGATGGTTGGCTGAATGCCTGCGCCACCGAGCACAGGATTGCTGTACAGCCATTGCTTTCCATCATCAGTGACGGCAAAAAGCGAGCAATCAAACCCATCGGAATACAAGGGAAGGATCATGCGTTTACCAAGGAATACAGGTTTGTTCTTCGTCTGCCAGCCAAGGCGTCTCGTTAACGGATAGCCTAGTTGCGCAGAAGTTTCCTTACCGTCTTCCCGAATACGTCCTGCCCTTAACATGTTTTGTCCTTTGGAAAGACTATCCATTTTTGACTTGTATTTTTTCCATTCTGCGCGCAACATTTTTTTAAGGCTGTCCGGCGCATTGGGAATGAGCTCGGCATTTAAATATTCCTCATATTGCTCTAACTGCCTCTGCACTTGCTTCACAAAGCGGTCGCCCGGTTGAATTCCCCGTTCAGTTTTGTCACCAGCTTTAACGAAAAGGACATCCTGCCAGGACCACAGGGGTGCGCCTGCACCTTTATAATTGTCGCTGATACGATACATGGGAATAGAAGTCTCCCACTGATTTGCGATGACAGGATACCACATCAGCCACAACCGTTCCTGTCGATCCATGAACATTATTGGATTGATGTCGGGAAACCCATCAACATCGGCCATCACAAAGGTCTTCGACCAGGCGGTATCACCTTTGACAAGGCGCGATCCGATAATCTTTACATCGTCGGCCCAACGTTCGCCAGACCCTTGAAACCATGCAGTAAGAAGATCGCCGTTGGGCAATTCAACGACAGTCGACCCGTGCACGTGTTCATCCTGGTATGGAAAAACTATATTAGAGGCAAAGTCTCCGTGCGCAACGGTGTTCTGCTTCTTTTCGGTGCAGGAATAAGCCATGAATAAAAAGCCGGCAAATATAGCAACGTTAGTAGCCTTTCTCATTTCAATTATTTAATGGTGAAGTCCCTTTTTTCGGAGCGCAGTCAGCAACAAAGCCGGCTCATCGGTTTGAATAACAGTGGCGCCATGCTCCAGCAGATTTTTTAACGCACGTTTGTCTCTCCCCTCCTTGAGATCTTTATCGGCATCGCCCAGGGCATTGATCCAAACTCGGGCATTACTGCTTCGAATTGATGCGACGCATTGCGGGCTGTAAAAAGAAAAATCGATGTGAACGACAGGGGGGTCAAATAAGCTAATGGCTGAATCGACTTGCTGGATGGAATAGGCTCTCGGCATGATCATGAATTCTTTATCAGCCTCCTGTATACGCGACAGCACCTCGTAGTCACTATCAAAAAAGAAAACGAACTCCTTGTTGTTTGTCTTTTCCACCACTTTAATCACATCCTCTATCTTGTCCGTTTTAAGATCCAGATCGATTAAAATTTTACCATAGGCAAGTTCCAGTGCATCATGAAGCGATGGGATCCTGAGCTTCGTTTTTTTTCCCTTGTCCACTATAAAAAGTTGTTGCAACTCTTTCCACGTATAGTCCTCGGGATCTCCTTTGCCTGTAGTGGTCCGGTCCATCGATCGATCGTGCATGAGAAATGGAATGCCGTCCTTGGAAACTTTCACGTCGATCTCGATAATATCGACGCCGAGCCTTATTGATTCCTCAATCGCCTTCAGCGAATTTTCAGGATACACATTATGTACTGCACGGTGCGCCGCAACCAACACGGTCGGAGACCCGGCATCAAGCAGTCTTTGCCGGATGACGACAGCGTTGGATTGCCCTTGGGCGATAAAGCCCAGGAAAAAAATAAATTGAAAACAAATTAACCGCCTCATCTTAGCTATTCACATCTTATTTGACAAACACCTCATCATCGTCAGCGACATACATCCGCGTGCTCTTTGTATATTCGCCGCCGTTTGCATCTTTGTATTTTAAATCCAGGTAAAATGCGCGATATCCACTGGCGGGGTATGGTTGCGTCGTAGTGATTATATCTGTCTTCTTTTTCAGGTTCAGACTTTTTCCCTCCCATTTTTCATCCCGGAAATCCGTGTCAGTAGAATTGGTTGACCACAGGATGGCATCCAAAAGCATTTCGGGTGACGACTTCACTTTCATGGTAATACCTTTTTTACCATACGTTAATGTCGGTTGACAAACAGCGTATGGCCTCCGGGATACAGTTGCACCGAAGAATGCGCTTAATGCGGCCATAGCTTGTTTTTGATCGCCAAGATCGTGACCGGCGTTGGGAACATAATGCACGAAGTTCTGACCAGGTATGCTATCGATGTAGTGCTTGATCGCATCAATGGTCCAGTATTGGTCATTCGTGCCCATAAAAAGCATCTTTGGCATCGTTAATTTCTTTCTGTAGGAATAGGGATCTACCATAGTAGTGATTGCTTTTCCTTTTTCGGAAGTTGCTGTCTGGGGAATCCCTAACTTCACGTAGTCCTCGATCTGAACACTGTAGTCATTCCACATTTTCACCTGGTAATCCAGGTTCACCGGCATATTTAGAATGTCGATCACCATCGGGGCGATTGCAACGACACGGCTATCAGACGCACCCGTGAGCCAGGTAGTCCATCCCCGTTTGGAGGCTCCTGAGACAACAAATCGGGCGATGTCATGATTCAAAGTCTTCTTGGAAAATTCCTGGACGGCATCCATGGCTCGAACGGCACTTTTTACCATGGGAAAAAGCAGCGGCCAGGAGTAATCACCGTCTTCTTTAAATTGATGTAACGTGTAAGAAATGAGTGCGTCTTCGGTAAGGTTTCCAATGAGTGGCTGATTCGGAGTTTGACGCAACAATGCTACAATGCTTTTATTTTTTGTTGCCAGGCCGCTGAGCGCCTGAAGTAATTTATCGTCCTTTCCGTTCCAGTTGGGAAGCCCTTTTTTGTTGCTGCCCCCGCTAATGAACAAAAGCGCCGCGTCGTGATTATTTTCGGCAGGTACCAGAATCGTAAGTTGGTGCGTCCAGATATACTCGTGCCATTGTTGCGAAGTAAGCAACACCCTGTAGGCTTTGGCGTCTCCAATGACGTGCGTTTCCTTTAGCTCCCAGCGATAATGGTTATCGCCATTATTTAAATATCCTTGCAGTGCCGTCTCGGGTGTTAACGTCGCCTGTCCGTGGGCCCGGATAGGCGTTAAGGATTGGGCCACCAATACAAAAAAGATAATGAGCGTTCGTTTCATGGGTAGGAATTTCATTTCACAATTTAGCCATTACTTTTTTGACGTTGACGTTTTCGAAATTTCGTTTAACCATTGAAGCGCTTCGCTTATGTAGATTTCACCTGTCATCTCTCCGAGGCTTGTTCGCGTTACATACTCATATCGTTTAAAGCTATTGAAGTCTACCTGCGTGAGCATATATCCAAACGCATCGTTGGTGAGGCCAAAAAGGAACGGATGAGCGCTGTTCATTTTGCGTTTGATGTAAAAGCCGATGTTCGGTAACGCCTCACCCGGGATGGTCAGCACCTTCGCCGATCCAATCTCGAGATAATTCAATCTAGTGCTGATCTTATTCTCCTTGACTGGCATTTTTATCGGTGAATTTGCAATGATGTAACGCATCATTTCAGATTCCAGGGGAAACCACACGATACGCGAATCGCATCGCAACGAAGGATCGCGTTGCACCTCCGCCGTTTCAATAATTCTTAAAGCTTCGTCGGCTAACAGGTTTCCTATCCTGATACATTCCTCCCAGGTATTTGCTTCCTTTCCATTTTCCAGGCGTGTATCGGCCGTGACCATTCCACCCAGTGCACCGTTCATGAAGATTGCAACGCCACCGGCCTTTGACTCTACCCGATCATATAACGGCCCGCATAAATCGGGACTCAATATGCCTTGTGATGAACCGATCACTTCGGGATGGACAGCGTAGTTGATAAGCGTCGCGACAACCTTTCCTTTTTCCTTTCCAGATTCTGCGATCGCCTGTATCACCCCACAACGTGGGTCATACAACTCGTCGGCGTAATAGTTGTACGCAATTTTTCCATCAGCCTCTCCGACCGCAACTTTTAACGAGACGAGAATTAAATTTTCATGAGCTTCGTTTACAGCATCCGCAATTTGCTTTACACACCAATCCAGATACGTGAGGTCAGCAAAGGATTTTCCATTCCCGTCGGGAAACCCATAAGCATCAGGGGCGCTATGGGTATGGGTCGCGCCTATTAGAATATTTTCAGGAGGTATGCCCTTGATCATGCTTCGAGACCGGTCACCCAATACAGCGGTCCAGCCCAGGTTGTCTACGCTCACGATAGCAACTTTCGTTTTCCCTTTTTCAAGAACCAGGGCGCGTGCAAAGAGGTCGCCTTTTTTCTCGACGGTTTTCTTTGGGGTGCCGATCCCGCCAGACACCGGAAGCAACGGGTTTGGCGTGATCACTCGAATTGCCGCCCCGGCTTTAAAACTTTGTGCAGGAAGACCGGTTGTCAGGAATGTTATAAAAAAAATGACGCACGGAAAAAATTTCCAATGATTACATTGTGATTTCATGTATCCGCGTGTGCAGGTCATTTTTATTATTGGGCACAAAGAACAGAAATTAATCAACAGACATAAAAATATCAATTGTTCTTCCCCCTATTTTCACACATCGCGTAAATCGAACTTCATTTTGCGCAATGTTGCGTTTTGCCCTTTGATCCGTTAATCCATCGCTCTACCTTTATTATAACAACAGGCAAAACATATCTGAAAATGACCGCAGTTATGAAATCGAATATTAAATGTTCGCGACAAGATTTCTTAAAAAGAATCGCCGCTACCAGTCTTGCTGCCTCAGCGTCGATGCAAGCTTTTGGAGGCGAATTGGAAAAGAAAAAACCTTTGCAGGATCAGGTTCCATTGGCCGAAGGCGCTAAGGCGGAAAAGAAATTTGTTCCTGTCATGATAACGCCATTCCAGCAAAATGGGAAAATTGATTTCGACGGCCTTACACGGCTCATCGATTTTTATCTTGCTGCAGGCGTGAAGGGCTTTTTCGCCAATTGCCTTAGCAGTGAAATGTATCAGCTAAGCGAAGAAGAACGCCTGACATTAACTCAACACGTAGTCAAGCGTGTGAATGGAAGGGTTGCTGTTGTTGCAACCGGTTCTTTCGGAGAGACCTTATCTGCACAAGCTGAATTCGCAAAGAAAATTTACGACACAGGAGTGAATGCCGTAATATTAATTTCAAGTCATTATGCTAAAAAGGAAGAAAGCGATGACGTTCTGTTACACAATATTGAACAGATGCTTGAAGTTACAGGTAACATTCCTATGGGTCTTTACGAGTGCCCATCACCCTACAAAAGAATTATCAGTCCTGAAGTATTTAAGTCACTCCTCGAGACGAAACGCATGGTCTATCATAAAGACACGTCCATCGATCGGGATAAAGTAAAAGCCAAACTTGACCTGATTAAAAACAATCCTTTGGAATTCTACGATGCACATACGGAGAACACAACTTTTTCTCTTCAGCATGGGGCAAAAGGGATGTCTGCGATCTCAGGGAACTTTTATCCCGAAATATTGGTCTGGATGTGCAATAACGCGACTGATCCACGCAAGCAGGAAGATGTGCAGTGGCTGCAGCAGGAATTAAATAAAGCCGAAGACCTTATCGCTCAAGGCTATCCCATGAGCTCAAAATACTTTTTAAAGAAACGTGGCCTGCCGATTTTGCCTGTTAGCCGTTCCAGTTCGGTGCCGCTCACCAAGCAACAGGAAAAGGTGCTTGATGGCATTCACCAGGTGTTTCTTGATTGGTGTGAACGGCTTGCGATCATGCCGGTGTTGCTGTAACAAATCCGTTGCAAAAAAATGTCATTCCGATGGCAGTCCACATGCGCTGGCTTCGGCTTGCAGAGTCGCGTTCCTACGGAACTCCAATGCCGTAAAGCGAATCCACAATCACCCGAAGATGCGTCAGGAGCGAAACGTTGGGAAACATAAATAAACCAAAGCTGTCTCTCCGTTTTAGATTGACACGAAAGGGCCGCGGCGGCGTTAAAAAATTTCGTTGCAAAAAAATGTCACCCCGATGGATTTCGACACGCGCTGGATTCGGCTAGCAGAATGGCGTTCCTACTGAACTCCGATGCCGCAAAGCAAATCTACAATCACCCGAAGCTCCGTCAGGAGCGACACTTTGATAGCCCATTAGGCCAAATTAAAGCGGAGTGCCATCGGCACGACAGTTTAAAGAAATCCTGATAAACGACAATGCCGACACGTTTATACGCCTAATTCAAATATATTTGTTCAACCGTTACCTAATATCAATTTGTCGTGGCTAACACCTATTCCCAAATTTCAATTCAGGCAGTATTTGCGGTTCGCGGTAGGGAGAACCTCATCGAAGCAAATTGGAGAGACTCATTACATAGCTACATCGCCGGTATACTTCGAAAAGAAACAAAGTCGCTAGCGGTTGGCGGATGGACAGATCATGTTCATATCTTTTTTGGACTATCTCCCCACGTTAGAATTTCAGACGTAGTCCAAAAAGTCAAGGCAAATTCATCACGGTGGATTAATGAGCAAAAATTTGTTGGAAAAAAGTTTCACTGGCAAGAGGGTTACGGTGCATTTTCATACAGTAAAAGTCACCGGGATGCTGTTATAAAATATATCATGGGCCAGGAACAACATCACAAATCCCAAACATTTCGCGCGGAGTATCTATCAATGCTCTGCAAATCGGAAATTATCTTCGAGCGGAAATATTTGTTTGAATTTTATGACGAGGCATAGTGGGCGTCCCTGCGGAAATGGTATGCACATGTTAATGTGCAATCACAACAAGTTCATTGAAGCGAAACTTTGGTAGCCCATCGGAAAATTAAACGGGTATTGGGCACGATGGTGACAACGGCAAAAAATTGTAACTACACGCTCCGCGGAATACTTGACGTTCTAGAAAGCCTTTCCAGCTGGCTACAATTCGGTTGTTATCAAAAGCCAAGGCCCCATCATAATGGCGTTCCTACGTAACCCATATGCCGAAAAGCGAATCTACAATCACTTCAAACCCTGTCAAGGGCGAACTTTGGTAGACCTAAATTAATTAAAGCTGCCTCTGCCCCACTTTTAAATTGACACGAAAGAGTGTCGTTAAAAAATTCCGTTGAAAAAAATGTCATCCCGATGGGATTCCACGACCGTCGCTGGCTTTGGCTAGCAGAGTGGCGTTCCTACGGAACTCTCATGCAAAGCGAATCTACAATCACCCGAAGCTCCGTCAGGAGCGGCACTTTGATAGCCCATTGGGCGAAATTAACGCGGAGTGCCATCGGCACGACAGTTTAAAACAAATCCTGACAAACGACCAAACCTTTTCCAGCTGGCGGGGAATTAGGCCCCACCATAATAGCGTTCCTACGGAACCTCCTATGACGCCAAGCGAATCTACAATCAACTAGACGCCGTCAAGAGCAAAACTTTGGTATACAATCTGAGAAATTCAGCGCAACGCCATCGGCAATGACACTGACGAGGAAAAGAAAATGTAGCACCTCTGTCGAATACCGGCAAGCCCGCCGTTCTCTAAAGCCGTTCCGGACTGGCAGGAATTCGATTTACCAATCGATTCGGCTTTTTACGGGACTTGACCAGGTCAAAGGCATCGTATAGTTCCCCATGCGCGGTGAATGCCTGATACGACAACGTATTGCCATCGATCGTCAGGATCTGAAACAGCTGAGTATTCCTGGCTTTTCTCTGCATCCATGGATCGTTTGAGACATCATACATTTTTGGTCCGCTGACTGAGACAACGTACATGGTACCGGACGACTCGTCTTTATGGGTTTTTCCGGTCGGAACATTGTTGACCATCCCTCGGCCGTAAGCATGATCGTGTCCCTGCAATACAATGTCCACTTTATGTTTATCGAACAACGGTTTAAAATGATTTCGCAGGTTCACATTATCGCGGTTTGGTTTAGTGGAGAAAACTGGATAATGAAAGGTAATGGCGGTCCATTTTCTTGGATCATTCGTGAGCACCGAATCAAGCCAGAGCCTTTGCTTTTCCAGGTATGCCGGCGATTCATCGATCTGTTCAGCGTCCAGGGAAATAACTTTAAGATTCGTGTAGTTCACCACATAACAAGTCTCTTCCAAACCTTTCGGGCCGTTTAAGGGCAAATTGAATTGTCGCCGCCATTGTGGTGAGAGCTTGATATCTCTGCTGTACTCATGATTTCCTGGCGTCATTACGCTAGGAACTGTTGCGTGGATAAAATTTCCCGCATAAAACCATTCGCCCCATTCCAGATCTCTGTCGTGGCGGTTTATGAGGTCGCCGGCATGAAGCATAAAATCAATTTTCGGAAAAGTTTTATAGGCCTCCCGAATAACACGAGACCACATTGACTTGACATCATTCTGAGCATCGCCAAAATAGATAAAGGAAATTTTTTGTTTTGACGCGTCGGGCATCTGAATCTGATACCACTCACTCCACACATCTGCGGTCCCCACCCGGTATACATACTTACCCCCGGCTTTAAGTCCCTCAACCTTAGCTGAAAAATAATTCGCCGCCACTTCTGGTTCTTCGAGGTGTTTTACTTTAAGTGTTTCCTTATCGGCAATGACACGTTTCACGGCGTTCAGGAATTCGGTACCTGCAGTTGCTTCTGCCCATTCGACTGTGCCCTCAAGAACGGTAGTGTCTGTTCTCCAGTTTATGGCAACGGAAGTCTCAGGCGTTTCAGTGAGATTCAGTATGACTCTGTCTGGATCTCTTGTGGGAACGAATGCCGCTTGCAACATGATATCTTCGCTGTGAGAATGTTCATGATAATGATCACTGTGATCGTGGTGGTGCCCGCGGTCAGCAACACGCTCAACTTTAAATCCCGCATATCCGATGAGCACTAAAACCGGAACTATAAATACAACGCCCTGCAAAATTCTTTTATCCATACAATTAAGATCCAATCATCTAAAAAAGGTAGCGGAGCTTTCGCTCCGCTACCAAAACCCTAACCTACTTGAGATTTTATTCCCATGGTTTACCTGTACCCTGAATTATCCAAGGTTTGGACCATTGGCTGTTTGCGCCCCGGAGATCTGAATAACTGGTTTCCTCCAACCGGTCGATCGCGTCGTTCGCATTTGTTTCATTGCGTAGTGTTTCATCATCGCTGTAAATAAATCTAACTGGCAATACAGGTTCTGGTGATGCCGGCCCTGCTTGCAGTGCCGGAAGCCCGGTTCTCCTGTAATCCATCCATGACTCCACCGCTGAGGTCCAGCTGGCGATCCATTTTTGTTCAATTATTTGTTCCAGTGTCCCATCGAATGCCACACCAGGTTCTGCGATATACGAGGCAAAATCTCCTCCGACATCCCAGGTGTCAAGAGAGCTTTTCACTCCATTATCATAGTTTGTTTCGGCGCTACCTACTGACCATCCTTTCAGTGCAGCTTCCGCCAAAATGAAATGCGTTTCAGCAGCGGAAATCAATCTGGCTTTAAGAAGAGATCCGGAAAGATCGCGATAGATATCATCGTATTGTGACACGTGCTGATTTTCTACCGTTTGCCCCGGTGTAGGATTGAAGTTGTAATAGTCAGGACCAATCAGTCCCGGAGGAATGCCTACGTACTCTGACGCCACGGGCTTCGTTTCATTTGCTCCAAATAATGTTGGATTAAAATGTCTGGTGTAGACAACTGAAGGGTCTGATTCTTTTTCCTCACGATATTCTTCATCTTTGATGTCGGTCTTTCCCGTCAACACACCGTTTTTGCGAATGAACTCATCCATCTTCGTTCCCAAGGCAAGATCTTCTACCCAACGAACCCGAACCGGTTCGAACCAGACTTCCAGGCGAGGATCATTATTTGCGACCAAGTTATCCAGCAACGTGACGCATGCCTTAGCATTTCTGAATTTTGTTCCGTCGTCGGTTACAGACGTCGGGAACGAGTTTGAAGCGTTTGCACCGATGAAGTCCATCACAGCATCATCTGAAGCGTCGCTGATATAAATTCCACTGCTGTAGATTTCTTCAATGCCGCTTTTCGCCATCGATGCGTTTTTATCGGAAATGCGCAGATAGTAACGCAGCAGCAATGAGTTGGCAAATTTTTGCCACTTTGCCATGTCACCACCATAAAACACATCATAGCTATCAGAAATTCCGGTTACATCTCCTGAGGCAAATAACGCCGATGCTGTTTTCAAGTCCTCGATGATTCCCGCATAAATAGCATCCTGGGCGTCAAATACCGGCTGTACAAATTCACTTCCTTCGTCGCCTTTCACGGCTTCAGAATAAGGAGCGTCTCCCCAAAGATCGGTGATGGTACCATAGATGAATGACTTCATCGTAAGGGCTACACCTTGGTGGAAAGGCCAGTTAAGTTCGACGGCCCGTTCATATATCAACTTGTTTGTTCTCTCATAACCATACCATGGTGACCAGTCACGCGGTGTCCAGTCATACGAGTTGTGAGCCGAATACCATCCGGTCTTTTGAGTGTGCTGCATAGCGCCGGCTATATCCATGATCCCGAGATCCAGGTAGGAATTTGCCACACCTGTCATTACGGTTGGCATGAGAAGATTCGGGTTAGCGGTGCTTTGACTAACACCGTTCTCATTAACATTCAATTCAGTCAGATCTTCGCAAGCGGAGAAAAGGATCAACACCGCGAGGAAAATCGATTTGTAAAGTGCTTTTATTGTATTCATTTCAGTTGAATTAATTTCTTGTTATCGGATACTACAGACTAAGATTCAGTTTGAACCCGTAGGAAACAGTCCATGGCATAACGTTTTGCAGTTCAATACCCTGCCTGAATGAATTCACTGTATTACCCTGTGAACTTCCTATAACCTGGAAGGCTCTTTCAGGATCGATCCCAATGTCGGCCTTGGTCCAGAGCGTTACATTTCTTGTGAAGATCGAAACACTTGCATTGCGTAGGCCGAGGAACTGCGGAATGCTGTAGGTCAATGCGAGCTCCCTGAGTTTGAGGAAGTCAGCGTCGAAAGTAATCTGCTTGTTAAAGCTCCAAGGATACAACCAGGTGACGGGGTACACGTTTGTGTTCGAACCTCCGAGGTGTTCTTCGTAAACGCCTTCCGAAACTTCGATTACGCCCGGGATAAATCCATTATCATACGTGCCATCTTCACCCAGTACGCCACCGGTTTCCTGCGTATAGCCACCAACGCGCGGGAAGTTGCCATTTTCAGGAATGATGTACTTTTCAGGATTAGCCTTCATTTCTTCGGGACTGATTCCCGCAGCGATAAGGTTATCAATTTGTCTCTGTGATTTCCAATCAGATTCACCGTAGCGGTAGGTATAGGATTGGAACTGACCCCCTATGCGCCAATCAAGTGAGGCACTCAAGGTAAATCGCTTGTAGCTGAGTGTCGGTTGAATGCCGATCAATACATCGGGGTTAAAGTTGCCGACCTTTTCTCTTTTCGTATGATCATTGACTGCGATCCATTCTCCGTTTTCATCCAATACCGGCCACATATAATAAGGAGAATTAGGATCTTCGACTTTTGCATAGCCTCGGCTGTACAAATTTCCCAATTGATCGCCTTTGCGGGCAAACGATCCGCCACCGTTATCATCCCAGAAGGTGATGTAGTCGAGGCCGTCAGCTAGTTCTTCGAGTGTTGTTCTGTTTCTGGACGCATTCACATTGATATCAAGTTTCCAACCACTGGAAGACTGAATCGGCGTGCCACCCAACTGGAATTCCCAACCTTCGCTTAAAATTTCTCCGGCGTTGATCAGACGGGAAGTGTAACCGGAGGAAGCGGGAGACGGGATAGAGAAGATCTGATTTCTATTAGTCATTGAATAGTACGTTGCCTCAAATCTGATCCGATTGTTGAAAAAGTTCAGGTCGAGACCAAATTCCTGTGAGGTTGCTATCTCGGGTTTCAACTGTGGATTGAGCAGATTGGCTGGTACGTTTGTGGTAACGAGGTTGCCCCACGAACCGGTTGCAAGCTGGGTCTCCAACTGATATGGCCTTGTGTCGTTACCGGCCTGTGCCCATCCGGCTCTGAATTTGAGCAATGAAATAGCCTCAGGCAGATCGAATGTATAGTTAGCCAACCAGCTAAGCGATGCGGATGGATAGAAGTAAGACCTGTTTTCTTCCGGAAGTGTACTAGACCAATCGTTGCGTGCGGTCAGATCCAGGTATAACATCCCTTTGTATCCAAATGACGCCATTCCATAAACGCTGTAGATTGCTTTATCGTAAACCGCGTTGCTTGCCAAAAGCATGGTGTTAGGGATATTGCTTAATCTGTAAAGCCCTGGAATTGTCAACACATTCGGGCCGTTGGCGCTACCAACATAATTATCTGAATTCTGTTGCATCATATAATTTCCGCCGGCAGAGACGCTAAAATCGAAGTCGGGGTTGACCGTCTTCTTATATGTTACAAGGAAATCGGCATTCGTTTCTCTGAAGGCCAGATCTTGCACATGGTAGCCACCGCCGCGAACACGTGAATAGCTGCGTGGTATTTTTGTTTCGCGATTCTCATTGAAGTAGTCTTGCGAAACTCTGGCGAACGCACTGATCTGAGGTGTTATTTGAAAATCAAGTTTGATATTTCCAAATGCACGATCCCGTTGAAATCCATTCGTAAGTTCGTAAGCAAGGAAGTAAGGATTATCATAGCTTGGATGTACTGCTCTTTGCTGTATCTGTTCCATTCCAGGCACCCAATAGTTCTCAAGCTCGTTAACATTTACGTGCGGGAAAAAATATACGGCCTCAAGAGGATTAGCTCCACGGTTTCCAGTAGAAGGTCTGCTGGTAGAACCTGTGCGCGACACATTGATGTTTGCCGAAAGTTTAACAGCTTTTGTTATGTCAAATGTAGTCGATGTAGAAATGGAGTTTCTTTTCAGATCGGAGTTTGGAATCATACCGTTGTTGCGCATATGTTCCAGGTTGATCCGGTAGGTCATTTTGTCAGAAGATCCTGAAAGCGAGAGATTATTTGTCGATGTAATTCCCGTCTCGACAAAATCTTTCATGTTGTCCTTATAGGACCTCAATTCCGTGGGAATAGGGTCACCGTTCGCATCCAGCGGGCTGTTCCACTGTGGTGCGGTCAACCCTCTGTCCAGCTCGGGGCCTGCCCAATAAGCCGATCCTTCGTCCAACTGGGCGTTGCGTTCGCCATTGCCATACCTGTAATGAAACTTCAGGAATTCAACCGGTTTTTCAAAAATATTGCTGGTTGAAAATGAAATTCCAAGACCTTCACCGCGCTTTCCCTTTTTCGTGGTGATCAATATAACGCCATTACCCGCACGTGTACCGTAAAGGGCAGCGGCTGCCGGACCTTTCAGGACAGTAACGCTTTCGATATTATCAGGATTGATGTCGTTAATAGCATTACCATAGTCGACCTCATTCCGGTCACCCATCACACGGAAGTTGTTCATCTGGTTTGAGATGGGAATACCATCGACCACAAACAGGGGCTGATTGTCGGTGGACAATGATTTTGCCCCACGTATAACGATGCTCGTTGAAGATCCAACGGCGCCGATCTGATTGATGGTAACGCCGGCAATCTTTCCCTGCATACCACTCAGCAGATTTTCCTGAGCGACGGTGGTTATGCTTGATCCATCCACCTTCCCAACGGAATATCCCAGCGATTTCTGCTCCCGCTCGATGCCCAACGCAGTGACTACAACTTCCTGAAGCGATTCAAGACTAGGCTCTAAAACTACGTTGATGGAATTTTTTCCGCCGATCAGCACCTCCTGGGTGGCGAAACCAATGTATGAAAAAACCAGTGTTCCGTTTTCATCGTTAACGGAAAGGCTATAATTCCCTTCACTATCCGTGATGGTTCCGGTTTGCGTACCTTTCAGGTAAACGTTTACGCCAGGAAGTGGACTGTTGTCGTCGGCAGAGGTTACTTTTCCTGTAACCGTCACGTCGGCGCGTACAGTGCCTGCAAATACATGGCTGACAAGCAGCACTACCGTTAGGAGCGTAAACCAGTATCTCCTGTCCGGACTTTTTTTGTAAAGATTTAAATTCATAGATGTTTGATTAAAGTAGGTCCCTATTTTTTTGTCCTGATATATGAGTAAAAGAAGTGTGGTTTTTTGTCCGTGAGTAAAAAACTCTCACGAATGCGAAGGAAATATCGCTTTTAGATTGATAAGAACTGGCCGCATTTTGCGTCAACCAAGGCGGGGTTTGCGCAAGAGGCGAAGAATTCACGTTCTGATAACGCCGCCCCCTGATTATTCCCGCAAAGGAAACCTTGTGGTCAAATATGCGTCATCCGGACACTTTATGCGGCTCCAGCGAACGGACGTACCCCGCGACCATTTCGGCAGCCCCCAACAAGACGACGTTTTCATTTTCCGAGCGGAAGATCCGCAGACGCCTAACAGACTCCGGAAACGGAAATATCCGAAGCGACTCGTGCATTGAATCCTTAAATAAATCATACGCCTTCGAAAGGGAGCCGCCTAAAACAATGGCCTCGGGATCGTAAGTAAGAATAACGCATTTCAGTGCCTCGGCCATATGGGCCCCGAATTCCTTCCATTGTGCGATGGCTTGCGGGTTTCCCAGCAATGCCTGTTGATGTGACGCTTCAGCAGTAGTGTTGAAAACGGCGCGAAATAAATTTCCGCTGGCGTAATACTCAATGTTATGATCCCGGTAGGGTAACAACCCAACTTCGCCTGCACCGCAATTGTTGCCATTAAAAAGCTGATGATTGATGATGATCCCAGCGCCCAAGCCTGTACCCGCCGATACCCCTACCACATGTTTCAGCCCTTTGGCCAACCCAAACTGATATTCACCAAGCGTAAAGCAGTTGACATCATTGTTCACGCTCACGGGAATTTCAAATTCATCTTCAAGAATATCCTTTAAGGGAACACGTTGCCAGGAAGGGATGTTGGTCACGTTATAGACAATACCTTTTTCCACATCCACCACCGACGGAACCCCAATGCCAATGCCCTTTACCTGGGCGCTAACGAGCGGACGTACAAATTCAATAACCTGAGTCAGCGTTTCACTCAGCGATCCTCCAGACCGAATGAGTTCTTTCCGTGGATTAAAGATGCGCCCTCCGCTTTCAATTCCCGCCCGTATGTTCGTTCCTCCGAGATCAATTCCGATTGTCATCATTTTCTTCCTTGCGTTACTAATTTATGTTTGACTTAGTTTCTCTGATTGCCATCGCATACATTAATCAACTGACACGCTTACCGTACTACTTGATTTTCCCGCGCGGTCAAAGCTCGTCAACAATACATCGCCGGACACTGCAACAGGCTCTTTATACTCTGCCGACGTTGACGACGGCTCCGTTCCATCGGTCGTGAACCGGATGACCAGTCCTGGCAGTTCGCTGTTTGCCTTTAACATGCCGTTTTCTATGATGGCTCCGGGTGGAGGAACGCGATAGTTGTATCCGCCGTTTATATAGCTCAGCCGTGGTAATTCCAGCCTTCCCAGCGTATTGGCAAAGCCCGACCACTCTTGCTGAATGCGCGCCTCGCGCTCAGTTTTGCTGTTAATATTTTCCCACTTGCGTTCACCTGACCACGCGCTTTCGGCAAATCCTACAAGCTTGGGAAGCATATAATATTCCACCATATCCCTCCCCTTAATAGTTTCACTCCAGATCTGTGCTTCCACACCCAGTATATTTTTCCGGGCTGCCGGCTTTAAATGTTCGACAATGATTTTACTTTTCTCACCGGTTGACATGCTTCCCGTTTCAAGGTCCAGATTTTGACCTAAAGCATTTTTGTTCGTAGTCTTAAACATATCGAAGGGTGCAAACGTCCACGCGTCGCGGGTATCGACAAATCCAGCCCAGTATAATCCAGGTTCTTTAGGGTCTTTGTTGTAGGCCAGATCAAAATAGAAATTCGAGACGTTGCAAAGAACGACCTCATAGCCGGCATTTGCGAGACGATAGCCGAGATCCGGATAGTCAAATATATTATTCCATATATAGGGCACAACATTCTTCCGGGCGAATTCCGGATTCGGCGCATAGGGGCCTTGTGGCGTTTTTACAAGCGCCACTTCTTCCCATCCATGTATTTCAAGATTTCTCTTTTCCAATCGTTTTATCAATTCACGAAAAAAATAGGTCTGCAAATTTTTTGGGTCGCGAATTTCAGGATGCTTTTTCATCAGTTCGGCAGCCAGCGGCGACTTCGTCCATGCGCCCTCAGGCACTTCATCTCCTCCCGTGTGAAACACGTCCAGCTTCAGTCCCGCTTCAGCATACATCTCGGTGATCTCGTCCACGACCTTCTCGTAAAAATGAAAAACCGATTCACGGGCTACACTGACAACATTGTCCTTATAACCCTGCGCTGACAGATACTCGGAAGAATCATCGGGATCAATCAGCCGGTACTCGTTGGCCTCGGTTTCCTTTCCTTCTTTCATTAGGCGCTGATAACGCGCCTCCATGGCTTTGATGGCAGCGCGCGCATGCCCCGGAAAGTTCACCTCGGGAATCACCTTAATATGCCGCTCATTTGCGTACCGAAGAATTTCAATAAAGTCCTGTCTGGAATAATATCCGTGTCCAAATTTGTTCTCCGCGTTTGCAAATGGACCTGAGCCATAGGCCGGGTGGAGTACTGCTGTTTCCTTTCCCGATGTGTGTTGTCTTTGAGCACCTACCGTTGTTAGCTCCGGGAGATCTTTTATTTCCAACCGCCAGCCTTCGTCTTCGGTAGTATAAAAGAGAAACGTATTGATCTTATAAAATGAAAGCAGATCAAGCACCCGAAGAATGGTTTCTTTTGTTTGAAAATTCCGGCTGACGTCGAGGTGCAGGCCTCTGAATCCAAAACGCGGAGCGTCCTCCACCACGACGTGTCGAAGTGCTATCGTAGTTGATTTTTTTTGATATGCTTCGATGGGAATCATGGCGCGAAGGCTTTGAATTCCGTAGAACACACCGGCGGCGTCACCCCCTGTTATGCGGACACCGTCACCTCCAACCTGAAGGTTATACGCTTCGGGTGCCAGATTCCCCTTTTTTTCGATCGCCAGGGAGATCGACTTGTTCTTAGAAGGAGTCATCGTCGTTTTAAATTCGACGCCAGTCAGGTCCCGTAAACTTCCCGCCAGGTACTTAGCCTCATTTTCAAGCCCGGCTTGAAATTCAATGGGGATATCGTTGGTTAGATTCAACACACCACTCCCCTGTTGCAACTTCAGCGGCAAAGGAACAATCCTTATTGCTGAGTCGTAGGCAGACGCCATACCAAGATTATTTTTGTACGTCCATTCGGCCGTTGGGATCGGATCTTCGTCGGAGTCATTCCGGTTGATCTGGTCGGGAGCCTCGAACGCCGTCCATTGGTAATTATTTACTTCCACAATCTTCTCCTCTACTCCCGCGTCATTATAAAAAACAAAATATAAGCCGAGGGGCCGGTCGGTTTCTTTGATGACCGCTTCGACGCCACGGTACGTAATGGTTACAGCATTTCCCGGCGGCAATGAAAATGTTTCAGAGGGCACAAGTTTATACCAGTCGCCATTAATGTGATAAAGTGATGCCGGCTGCGGCAGGGGCGGCGTGAGGATTTGGCGGGGAGCCATGTTGAAAAACAATGTCCAGTTTTTGTGATCGAGCAAGCGGTCACTGTTGTTGATCAGTTCAATCTTCGCCTCAAATACATCGGGCTTATCTGTAAAGTTCGTGACGAGCGACCATCGAACGCCAATGTCTTCAGAAGCAACCTCTTTCTCATTCCGCGAGGAACAGCTCATGACAAGTACGACAAGTAGCGATGCAACCAATACCGGACTAGTGCAACGCCTTGGAATAAATCTTGGGATTCGAAAAGTCATAGGCGTATAAAGATCTTTTTTTTGAAGAGAAAATATGCAATGCCAAAATTCAGCAACACGAACATTACTGCGTACAGCATACTCGCCAGTTTCGGGGCTACACCCGACGGCGTCAGTGTCTCCATAAAATGCACGTTTAGCGAAGCAGATCCAAAGGGGATCATGTAGAAAAGTATTGAGACCACATCCGACAGAAAGTATATGGCGATAGCATTCGCTCCAAAAATAATTCCCGGTTTTGTTCCGGCGGTATGATTTTTAATGTCGACAATATAATGAAGGCTTCCCAGGAGAAGCGAAGCGAGACCGGATGTTATTAGCACGAAGGAGCTGCTCCAAAGATTCTTGTTAAACGGGAATGTCAAATTCCAAAGATATCCTAAAGCCACTGTGGCAAAGCCGGCAACCATCAACAAGATTGATTTTTCATACGCAGTACGTTTACCGAGTAAGAGATGTCCCGCCAGCAATCCGGAAATTCCACTAACAATCGAGGGAAAAGTGCTCAGGATTCCTTCCGGATCCCAGGTCCCTTGCCACAATCTTCCTGGCAACAAAATACTGTCTACCCAGGCGGCGAGGTTAACACCTTTTTCCAGTCTGACTTCGCCTATGCCAGGCGTTGGTACAAGAGTCATTACCAGCCAGTAAGCTAAAAGCGTGATAGCCCCCACCCAAGCCTGTGTTTTAGCGGAAGTGTTCAGGAATAGGAAGGAACAGACGAGGAATACGATGGAGATGCGCTGCAAAACACCTGTGATCCTGATATTTTCAAAGTCAAAAAATGGCAGCAGACTAAGGAAAACGCCGACAGCGAAAATCTTGAGCGCACGGAAGATTATTTTTTTATAGAGATCACGCCTGGAAATATTTTTCTGCAGCAGCTTAGAATAAGATAAAGCAATAGACACGCCTACTATGAATAAGAAAAAAGGGAAAATCAAATCGGTCGGCGTAAGTCCATTCCATTCCGCGTGTTCCAATGGACG
Organism: Chryseolinea sp.; assembly: GCA_036374515.1. Taxonomy (GTDB): domain Bacteria; phylum Bacteroidota; class Bacteroidia; order Cytophagales; family Cyclobacteriaceae; genus Chryseolinea. The sequence goes on from DASUTP010000480.1 coordinate 27,476, forward strand.
ATAAATGTGATCCCAGCTTCCCGGGTAATTCACGAGGATCATCGCTGCAATGGTGAAGCCGCGCATTGCGTCCAAAGAAATCAAGCGGTCATTTGATGCAGGCGATTGTGTCATTTTGCGAATCGGATTAAACTTTTATGAAGATCTTTTTCTTGTAGAGAAAATAAGCTGGTATAAAGTTTATGCAGACGAACAACACTGCATAAACACAACTTGAGACTTTGTGGGGAAGACCTAAACCTGTAAGTGCATTGGTCACATGAATGTTTAAAGTAGTATCGCCAAGGGGAAATACATAAAACAGGAGGGCCAGCAGATCGGCAAGGACATAAACGGTGATCGCGTTTGCGCCAAAAATAATTCCAGGGCGCGTCCAGCGATCATATCCGTGGATGTCGACGACATAGTAGCACGCACCCAATATCATCGACGCCATGCCGGAAGTGACGAGAACAAACGAACTCGTCCAAAGATTTTCGTTTACCGGGAATACCAGTCCCCAAACATATCCCGCGGCGGTTGAAATCAATCCGAAAACCATAAGGTAGATTACCTTATCCGTGGGTAGCCGTTTGCTGGCCAATAAGTGTCCCGCCAAAAGGCCGGTAATGCCCGTAACGATTGCAGGAAACGTGCTCAATATTCCTTCCGGGTCCCAGGTGCCTTGCCACATTCTGCCTGGAAGAAATTTCGAATCGACCCAGGCTGCGAGGTTTACCCCTGGCTCCAGCATTACCCGTCCAACTCCTGGTGTAGGGATCAACGTCATGGCTAGCCAATAAGCAATCAAGATCGAAGCGCCGATCCACACTTGTTGCTTGAACGAAGTGTTGAGAAAAATCAACGCGCAGGGAAGGAACACGAACGCGATACGAGGCAATACCCCTGTATATCGCAATTGTGAGAAGTTAAAATCAGGAAGAAGATTCAAAAAAAGTCCAAGGCTGTAAATGATAATGAACCTGCGGAGAATTTTTTTGTAAAGTTCGGACTTTGGCTCGCCTTTTTTTAAAGCCCTGCCATACGACAACACGATTGATATTCCGACAATGAACAGAAAAAAGGGAGCAATGAGGTCAGTGGGCGTGAGGCCATTCCATACTGTATGTCTCAATGGAGAAAACACGTAATCGCCGTTGCCCGGGAAATTTACAAGGATCATCGCGGCAATGGTAAAGCCGCGCATGGCATCAAGAAAAACAAGACGATTGGTTTTTTCCGTCATGTTCAGGGCAATTTAAAATTCATTCATAGGCTGGCGTTTTTCATCGTAAACCGGTGCGCTGATCACGCCCAGGTATCTGCCCATCCAATACGGCAAAAGCCAGATATCGCCCGCACTGTATTCCGAAGTGCCATTGTCGCCACCATCAAGGTCGAAACGGTTTGCGTTATGGCGGCTCACCGGCAGCTCGCTCGCCGGAAGAACGTCTTTCACCGTTTGCTTTCTGAAGTTGGGCTCCAGCAATTCAATATCTTTTCTGTGGCTGTTTTTTATCGTCCAGTGGATGAGGTCGAGTGGATATTCCTGCAAGTACCAAACCGCCTCGTTCAGGTCAAAGGCATCGGTGCCCGTAAGCGCAGTGAAGATATTCCAGGCACCTTCCTTTTCAGGTCGTTCAATTTGCCAGTGATCAATGATGGACTCTTTGAATTTTGTTTTCAATGTGTCGTTGAAGGCATAACGGTAAAGTCCCCAGTATCCAACAAAATACATTTCATCATCAGAATGATTCCAGGATTCCGATAACATCTTGCTCCAATCATCTGCGTTGCTGTCTGCCTGGCGGATCTGGCTCATGGGAATCATCATATTTTCATAATAGCCATGCTTGGTCATCAACTCAAAAGCCTTGTCCTTGTATACTTCTTTTTTTGTGAAATGATAAGCGGTTTGGAGCATCGCTATGATATTGGAGGAGTTGATTTTCCGATCGCCTACGCCCACAGGCCTTCCATTGACATATGAAGGATTCCATTTTCCCCATAAAGTAGGCTCACCGTTCCAGTCAACAAGATACAGGTCGTGGTCGATCACGTGCTGCATAAGCGAATCGATTAAAGTAATCGCCCTTGTCTGAAGGTCTTTCTGATCATCAAGAAGTTCGGCCATTACTCCAAAGGCAAATATGTGCCCGATCGCTTCATCACTGCTAGTTGTAGATTTCCAATCCCATTCAGGGTCGCTCGACCTTCTCCATGGTTTATCTTCATACTTGTATCCAGTCCGTTCAAATGAACGAGAGGGAAATCCTTTTACTTTATTGATAGTGTAAAGCCTTTCCATCGCTTCCATCGACTCGCGAATATTTCGCAGTGCTTCATCCGACTTAGTCACCGCATAGCGGAAAACTTCCCCGCCGAGGTACATTGACGTCCATAGGCCATCG
>DASUTP010000481.1:0-2672 GCA_036374515.1 Chryseolinea sp.
TATGCCATCCAATAGGCCGATGTAGTCAAGTTCATTTTGCGTCAAATAACGATGCATGAATTTATAGGCAAAATCAGGCTGTGGTTTTATCGCGATTTCGTAGATCAGGATCTTGCGTATAGCCTCATGGATAGACTCGCCCCCCGTCGAGTGATTGCCGCGTGCGTTGGTCCGCAGGCCACCGCTCTCGTATTCTGCCTGGATCTAATTTGAAGAGGCACATCATTCCGGTAGTTGAAAATAACGATGAAAAGCTCGCCATGCAAAACTCGTTTTCGGTGCGCGTCCAGGCTGTCCATTGATCCGATCCCGTGGGCTTGTTCATTCACCAGAATAACTTTTTCCATTCGATCAGCTTTTAATCGATTTTTAAGCCACGTTGCTTTCGTGCGTTTATGATCTTTATCCTCGCACAAATACCAGCGGTGCCGCAGTGCTCTTTATTTATTGAAGAGGTCGCAAAAAATACAACGGAGTTACAGGGCGAATTGTTAAGGTTTTGGTATTTGGTCATGCGTGTGAAATTGATAAAAAATTGGATTCAACGTGATTTCGATTTTCTTTTAACCTTCCCATGCTCTGGCAACGTCGGGAATAGACGAAATGTCGCATGCTCCCCGCGAACATCGAACGCTACCAGTTCCTGCCCCGAAACCGCATACGTAAAAGCAGGCAGTGGCGGACGAATCATCCGGCACTGCCTGCTTTCCGAAATTTTTTATAGCGGAGGAATTGATCTGCAGTAGTGAAAACCAACGCAAATTGACCCATCCGCGAACTAAACCAATTTAACCACCACAGCTAACTTCTCCTGCTGGTTTTCAAAGGCCGTTAGGCTCCTTAGTTGGAACGCTCTGTCCATAGTTCGATGTCAGCGGACGATCCTTCTATGGATTGCGCTCAGTACCCTTGTAACTGCTTTTGAATTTCCTTTCTCGCGTGGAAAATTCTATTTTTTACCGTGCCAATAGGAATCCGAAGATGATCGGCAATCTCATGATATTTGTATCCGGTAGTGTGCATTTTGAACGGCGTCAGCAATTCCTCTTTGATGCTGTTTACATTCTTCCAGATTTCTTTGAACTCTAAACTCTCCTGAGGGCGATTAAATGTGTGCTCTTCCTCTACATTTAAAAAATACAGATCCTTCGTAGAATCATTTGACGTTTTAGCGCGTTGATTCTTACGATAGTTATTGATGAACGTATTTCTCATGATGGTAAAGAGCCAGCCTTTCAGATTGGTATCCTGACGAAATTTGTCCCGGTATGTTAGGGCTTTCAGGATGGTGTCTTGAACAAGATCCAGCGATTCGTCCTTATCATGTGTGAATCTTCTGGTAAAGGTCTGAAGCGTGCCACGTAAACCAGCTATTTGGTGAGTAAATTCAATTGCAGTCATTGGGTATTGGTTTAAAGTGTTTAATAATATCCGCTTATCGTTAAACAAATATAATGCTTAACCAAAACGTGCCAAGAATTCTGTTTTATTTTTTTGTTAAAAGGTTAAACAAAAAATTGCCTGCGAATTCTGTAACCGCCTTATTTACAAGTAAATAGACTAATTTCTAAATGAATTTGCTCAATTCCAGGGCTGTGGAGAAGGTTTGGATGTTTCCCTTTTTACAACTGTTGAATTTTTGGACCTGGTAGCCCGAAGCGAGGATTTTTGTATCACCGAAATCGGTTGCAAGGCGTTCCAAGTACCTTTCAATGGACGTGGAGAGGTTTGAAGTGATCGAAGTAAGGATAAAATCGGGTTGGTGCACTTTATACACAGTTAGCAAATCCTCGTGTGGCACATTTTGCCCAAGATAATACGTTCTGTATCCCGATTTCCGGATCAAATAATGATAGAAAAGCAGCCCCATTTCGTGCATCTCACCCTCCGGCAAAAAGAGTAAAATCTTTTTTGACGTCTTCGGTGGGATGGGGAGCCCATCAATCGCTGCGATTATTTTTTGTCTGATCAGATTTGAGATGAAATGCTCGTGCGCGGGCGTTATATTCTGAGTTTGCCACAGGATTCCGATCTTTTCCAGGAACGGGTAAATAATTTCCGTGATAGTCTTCTCAAAGCCGAAGCGGCGAATAAGGTTATTTAAAATTTTCTCAAATAATTCCTCCTCCATGTCAATCATGGCAATCACCATTTGATCGATGTGTACCGCCTTGTCGTTCTGCAGCTCGCTGATCTCGAGAACTTTTTTATTCACATCGTCCAGCGACATATCCGCGATCTTGGAGATCTTGATACCGTAGGTATTAAGCAACGATACGTTAATTATTTTTTTCAGATCAAGGTCTGAATAATAGCGGATGTTCGTTGCCGTCCTGGAGGGCTGAATAATTTTGTGGCGCTTTTCCCAGATTCGAATGGTATGCGCTTTAATTCCAGACAGCTGTTCAAGCTCCTTAATAGAGTATTGCCCCATGTTCAGCCTTTAAATCTTTTTAACAGGAGGGTCTGCAAATTGTTTTTTAACACTGCGGGAACTGATAATTTCGGCCTAATGCCTGATGATATCATAAAAATAGGAAAAGATTGGTTCGCCGCCAGAGGTTGGCAACCTTTTCAATTTCAGCTCGAGACCTGGCAAGCCTATTTAAATGGCGAAAGTGGGCTGGTAAATGCGCCTACGGGAAGCGGAAAAACCTATTCATTGATGGTGC
>DASUTP010000482.1:0-40572 GCA_036374515.1 Chryseolinea sp.
CGATACTGTGCCCCTGGTCGATAATCTGGTTGAAAACCTTCGGGTGTTTGGTGATATTTTCGCCTATACAAAAAAAAGTTGCATGGGCACGGAATTTCTGCAGTGTCTCGAGCACGAATTCGGTGGGACCGTTGACCGGCCCATCGTCGAAAGTCAGGTAGAGTGTTTTGGTCTCCGATGGCATTCTCCACGTAAGCGACGGATACAACAATGGCAGGACAAAAGGAGTCCGATGAATCATTATTTAACCTTTAAAATCCTGCCTTCGGACTCAATATCCAACGCGGCATGAAAGAATCGTGATATCGTCATGATAACTGTTGCGTCCCTTGAATGTGTCCAGGGCGACAATGATATCCTGATGAATGTCCTTTAAACCCTTGGTAAATGTTTCCTCTTTATTAAAATACTCCAGCAATCTGTCAAATCCGAATTCCTGCTCTGATTCATTGACTGTTTCAGTGAGGCCATCGGTGAAACAAAAAAGCAAAAAATCATCAAGATTCGTGATGAAGCCTTCATTCAAAAAAGGAAGCGGGTGCATCGCACCCAAAACGGTTGAGCCGTCCTCCAATAACCGGATCCCATTTTTTCTATCGATTAATATAGGTGGATTGTGGCCCGCATTTACGTACACCATGGTCTTCAACCGGATGTCATAGATGGCTGCGAAAAATGTGATGAATTTTTCGCCTTTCGTATTTTCCAGGACCTGGAAATTCAATGCTTCAACGATGTCGGTAAGGTTCGGTGTCTGGCGAAGCAATGTTCGCAGGGATGCCTGAAAGTTCGACATCATCAACGCTGCCGGTATACCTTTACCACTAACATCCGCGACACAAATCAAAAATTGGTTTTTGTTGATCGGAATGTAATCGTAGTAATCACCGCCAACCATATCGTGCGGCAAATAGCTGGCTTCTACTTTAAGGACATCGGTATCAGGTAATTTATCCGGAAAAAGAAACTGCTGAACATCGCTGGCAATTTCAAGTTCTTTACGAAATGATTCCTGCTGCAGTTGTTTACGAACGAGCTTTTTGTTTTCGATTGCAACGATGATGATATTGCTCAATGCCTGGATAAATTTTATTCCGTCATCATCGTGATAGTCATCCCTTTCCAAACCACCTACGAAAGCGAGCGCCAGCGTGTTCCCTTTATGCGCTACAGGAATAATAATATCGAAAACCGTAAAGTCACAAGCTTCAAATTCCTTAAGATGCGTAATGTCCTGAATGGTCTTGAATGCCGGCAACAAATGGGCCTTGTTAAAATGTTTTTTTGTTCCAAAGCTGACTTTGCAATTCCAGTCGTCGTCGAGTACGAAAAGCGCTAATTTCTGAATATTGAGATTTGAGCGTAGGGTGAAATTATAAATTTTATAAAGGGATTCCTCAGGTAAGTTATTGTTAATAGCCTGCGTGATTTCAAGCAAGGCATTTAATTCCAGCTCCTTGATTTCAAATTTGGCTTTAAGGGTTTGTTCGGTCATATACCGTAAAGTTAAACATGGATTAAATGGATTCATTGAATTGCGGAGAATTTTTATCCCCTAAATACAAAACCTCTACTGACCCAGCGGCATCACCTCAACTTTTTGACCTGCTGACCGTAAGCGAATTAAGTCTTCGACCCTTCCATTCGAAGGAAGTAAATGAAGATATGACGCCAATCCAAATCGCGTAGACAGGATAGAAAATTTGAAGAAAAACAAATGCACTCCAGTTCCACTTAACTTTTACAAAGTCAGCAACTTTTTTCAAAAAAATCCACTCGATGATGAACTTGAAAAGAAACAATATCGTTACACCAGGATCAATAACGCTCGACACCAGCGCGACTGGCATCGACAGCACTGACAGCTGAAAGCAAAAAATAAAAATAGCCAGCACAGCATTCCACGAGAACGGTGCATGTCTCCATTTCCCCGCCCAGCGAACACGTTGGTGCGTAAATTCTTTCAACGAACGCATGGCGTTTGTCGCGACCACTGAACTATTGTCGTTAACGAAGTGAATTCCATCCGGATGCGACTCGAAAATCTTTCGCATCAAAAACTCGTCGTCCCCGGAAGGTATATTTATATTGTTAGCATATCCCCCAACTTCAAAAAAAGTCGTCTTTCGAAAGGCCAGATTGGCACCATTGCACATGGATGGCGCTTTAAACCATAACGTGGCAGCCGCCGTTCCCACCAAACTTAGGAATTCGTGGGCCTGCAGCGCAGAAAAGAAAGAAGCGCCTTCGAGCTTCACAGCACCAAATACCATTTGAGTCTGATCATTCTTAAAATATTTAGCGATGCTCCGAAGCCAATGCTGGCCTACGCGACAATCTCCGTCAGTCGTTACAATAATCTCCCCCCGGCTGGCATTTATTCCTGTCGTCAATGCCTTTTTTTTTCCTTCACCCTGGCTTGAAATCAAGGCAACACTCGGATGCTGTCGCGTAAAATTTGAAACGATCTCCTTTGTCTCATCACGCGAATGGTCATTGACAACAATCACCTCAAAGTTTGCATGGGATTGGTTGATAATATCTCCCAACAAAGCGGCGATGTTTGAGCCTTCATCCCGCACAGGGATGACGACAGAGATCATTATCTCGGGACAATCAGCCGTCGGACCAATTCTCGCAATAGTTCTATGCCACCCACCTGTTAGCACGACGACCGAAACGAGGTACGCAAAAAAAAGTAAGATAAAAATCGATGTCATACCATTGCAATTTCGATTATTTACAAACGCTGCCTATCTTGAAGCCGTGGGGAAAATCATAAAAGAGCGAATCATTCTCGGCCTCGATCCGGGTACCAATGTAATGGGTTATGGGGTGATCCTGGTGCGAAAACCTAAAATTGATCTTTTACAGTTCGGGGTTATCCAATTAAACAAATATGAAAGTCATGAACTTCGCCTGAAAAAGATTTTCGAACGCGTTCTGAGTCTGATCGATGATTTTCATCCCGATGAAGTCGCGTTAGAAGCTCCTTTCTTCGGAAAAAACGTTCAATCGATGCTAAAGTTGGGCCGGGCACAAGGCGTTGCAATGTCCGCTGCACTTTCACGCGAAATTCCCATTGTCGAGTACGCTCCAAAACGTGTAAAACAATCGGTGACCGGGAACGGCAACGCATCCAAAGAACAGGTAGCCAGGATGTTAATGACCCTTTTTACAATCAAGGAACTTCCGAAGCTTCTGGACGCCACCGACGCGCTGGCGGTCGCCGTCTGCCACCACTTTCAAAAGGCCGATATCAAGGGCAAGACCAAATCATGGGAAGCATTCTTGAGGGACAATCCTGCGCGAATAAAAATCGCAGCGAAATAAGGACCATGAAAAGAGTTTTGGTGCTTGTCCTAAGCAATCTCAAACACGACGCCCGCGTCAGGCGTCAAATTTTCGCCATTAAAGACACCTATAAAACAAGTGTTGTATGCTTCGGCGGCGATGCGTCGCCGGATTACGATCTGAAGGTGATCAAGCCTACGAACCTGACATTCTTCCGCAAAGCTGTTGCTTCGATTTTCTTGCTTTTAAAATTCCATAAAATCGCCCATAGAATTCTGCATGATTATTCTGCGGTCATCAAAACCTTTCCCAATCCCCAATTCGATCTCATCATTGCTAATGACGTCGAAACATTACCTCTCGCCTTTCAATTTCCCGGGAAACCAAAAGTCATTTTTGACGCACACGAATATGCCCCGCGGCATTTTGAGGACAAAAAAATGTGGCGGATTTTTTTTCAGGATTTCAATACCTGGCTTTGCAGAAAATATATTCCGAAAGTCCATGGTATGACGACCGTAGGCAAAGGGCTGGCCTCTGAATATGAAAGAAATTTTCATGTCAGCCCCACCGTTATCACCAACGCAAATAACTACTTCAATGTCCAGCCTGGAAAAACCGAAAAGGATAAGATCAGATTGGTCCATCATGGAATAGCAACGCCTTCCCGTAAACTGGAGCTCATGTTCGACATGATGACCCTGCTGGACGACCGATTTACGCTCGACCTTATTTTGCTCACGCCAGGCTTTGCATCCAGCAACACGCGGCGATATCTGGATGAACTGCGCTCGAGGGCAAATCAAGATTCAAGAATAAAAATCATTCCACCCGTTAAAAGCAATGAGGTTGTCGATGCCATCCGGCGCTATGACATGGGTATCTTTTTATTGCCACCGGTTAATTTTAATTATGAAAATACGTTACCCAATAAGCTTTTCGATTTTATCCAGGCCCGCCTCGGTGTCGCGATCGGTCCGACGCCTGAAATGGCAGAAATCGTAAACAATTACAAGATAGGGGTCGTGTCCGAAAACTTTACACCACAAAGTTTAGCGGCAAAACTCATCACGCTCACCCAAGCGGATATAGAAACGTTTAAACACAACGCCAATCGCGCCGCCGCAGACCTCAACGCCGAAGTCAACGCCGAAAAAATAAAAGCCATGATCTCCGGGATCCTGAATTAAATTCAGGCAAACAGCCGCTGATATGCTTCCAACAGGCGATCATGTGAAAGCAGATTCATGACGCGTTCCTTATTTGAAAGTTGAAGTTTGACATCATCCGATCTAAGGCTTTCTATCAACCGCCACTTCAATCCCGCAGCATCAAGGTCGGGGAGTGAAATATTCTTTGAATTAAAATAGACGGGTTTCCCCATGTACATCATCATCAAAATGTTTCCGTAACCCTGGGGTCGGATGGTATTCATAATCAGCCCGTCAGCCTCTGATAAGAGATTCAGATACTCCTCGAATGCCATATACCTGTCGATAAAAGTGATTTTCCCGTGACTGAACTTTAACTTTTCTTTAAGGAAGGAGATATATCTTTTATCGCCGTAGGAAACGGGAATTATAAGATCAGCTGCCACGCGATTATCTTCCAACACTTTTACCGCATCGAGGTGGTTATTTGTGGGAGATCCGGAATTGCCCAGGATCAATGACGGTCTTGAGGAATCTTCCGTTGGCTTTAACAGAAGATCCAGTTTACCATAGGAAAATTGATTTTCATAAAAGAAAAACTTATGAGCTGCGCTTAATGGCAGGCGGTTGGTTGCAAAATTATATTCATTGGTCATCCACGTGAGTATATTTTTTACTTTACCGTATGCCTTTTGTTGAAATGGGCTTTGTGTGACTCTTACCTTCAGATTATACAGGACGGTTTGGGCGGACCAATCTTTACGCACATATTCGTTCCAGGTCTTCGGCTCATAGCACACGCGATCCAATGCGGGTAGGTTATACAAATCACCACCCCAAATCATCCAGCTTATCTCCCTGAACTTATTTTTCGCGATCCATCGATACAATAAAGGCGTTAGATAATGGATAAAGACTTTTTCATAATCCATTGTGTTGCCGACAAATGCAGAAAAGCGAGGCGAATACAATGGCGCGTATGGCAGGTGGTGTTTTACAGACCTAAGAGACGGTTCGTTCGACCTGACGACGATCTTATTATTTTCAAGCAACCTCAACTCTTGCAGGTTGTCACAGAACTTATTGATAAATGAATTATCCGGGACAATATGCAGGTTCATGGTCTACACATTGGCCGGGAAAATTCCAACACAGCGATCGCCCATAGCTCAGTTATTTTGAACGCGGAGGATAATCCTGAAAATCATATCGATCTCTTCGGTGGTAAGCGTGTCGAAAAGCGGCAGGCAAAGTGCCCGCTTAGCGACAAAGTCCACAGTCTCACATCGCGCCTTCTGATGAACATATGGTAAATCCTCCAGCGATGGAAAGAAATATCTCCTGGGATGAATCCAGTTTTGATTCAAGGTGTCAACCACCTTCTCCAATAATTTTTCTTCCTCAAAAATAACTGGGTAATACGCATAATTATAGGTCACTCCTGACGCAACCTTGGGTTTATGTCCCTGAAAATTGGTAAGAAACTTGTCATAATGGGCGGACAACTTTCTACGGATGTCGATGATCTGATCAACATATTTCAAATTAACCAGGCCCATGGCCGCATGGAATTCGGAGTTTTTTCCATTTATACCTAATTCTGCAAAACGCTCAGGGCCGTCGTGGCCGAAGTTACGGAGATAGGCCATCCTTTTCAGAAGGTCCGGATCTTTTGTTACCACAGCACCTCCTTCTACGGTATGATAGAGTTTTGTAGCGTGAAAACTACAAGTGGTTATATCTCCATATTCAAAAATAGAGCGGCCGTTCAGCTTCACACCAAAAGCATGTGCGCCGTCGTAAATAACTTTTAGATTTTTCTTTTTAGCAATTTCATCGATCGCCAATACATCGCAAGGGTTTCCATAAACGTGTGTCGCCAGGATCGCGCAGGTTTCTGGCTCTATCGCCGCTTCGATTTTTGTTGGATCGATGTTACACGTGTCGGGATCGATGTCCACGAACACCGGTTCACATCCTTCCCACACGATGCTGCTGGTGGTTGCAACGTATGAAAAGGGGGTGGTTATGATCTTTCCTTTCAGACCTAATGCCTTTATGGCAAGTTGCAAGGCGATTGTGCCATTGGTTACGAACAGCAGATGTTTGATATTCAGATATTCTTTTAACGCCAACTCTAATTCGTTCACCAGCGGTCCGTTGTTTGTTAACCAATTACGGTTCCAGATACCCTGCAGGTATTTTTCGTACTCTTGGATCGGTGGCAGGAAAGGCTTCGTAACCGGTATCATTTAAGTGTGCAGGTAAGACTAATCATAGCGCAATGTTACAAATTTTAGTTCATCGGGATTGAAAAGGATTGATTAACTGAATTTCGTTCCGGTAGGCCCACCACAGAAGCCCTGCACAACTTAGCAAATAAACGAGGTGTGTCGCGTAGGGATAACTTTTTCCCCACAGCGGCTCTATCAGCAGGATCAAAAGAAACAGCGCCAGGGGAGCCCCCACCACCTTGAAGAAATTGAAGCGGAATCTAAACATGTTTCCAATACTGTTCCTCAGCAAAACGATTTCGAGAGCGGCGCTGAACAACGAGGCAGCAATCACACCAAATACACCAAAGGATGGCATAAGCAAAATCATGAGAATAATTTTACAACCAGCGACCACAGCGTACACGATGGGCAAAGGCTTCGTGTATTTCAATATTCCATACGGAACTGTAAAATAAAGTCTCATGGTGCGGAAAAAATATATTGTCGCCAAATATGGCAGATAGGGAATGCTTGCCTGGTAGGATGGCTTGTACACGAATGCTTCGATTGCCCATGGAAGCAGAAACACGCCGATACAAACCGTGCACATGATGACGGCCGTGAGCCCATGGTAATATCGATTAATAGAAGGCGTCGACTGCTTCTCAGGGCTTTCCATGACGGCGCCGACAACTTTAGGATAGAAGGAATTGTGCAATCCGTTCATCAGCAGTTCAAGGGCGATCAAACATTGCGTCGCAAAAACGTAAACCCCGACGTCTCCCAATGACAAAACAAAAAGCATGACGATCCTGTCGAAATAATTGATGATCCACTGAAGTATCTGGTAGATAAAAGTGTAAGTATTAAAACCGAAGGACGATCTAAGCCAGGCAAAGTCGTATTGGAATCCGAATTCCTGGAAAATTCTTGCCATAACCCAAATTCCGGCAATTAATGCGGCTAACAACCTACCGACTATGGGCCCCATGAGCGAATTAGGATAAAGCTCAAGTCCAATGACCGTGAAGGATGCAATCATGGTGAACGATAAAACATTTGACCAAAAGAATGTCTCCGGTTTCTCACGACTTTGCAACAAGCTGCTGTATACCTTGAACAAAGCTTGAAATACGCCGGCACCTACCGATGCAAGACCATAGGGAAAAAAGGAAATGTTTTTTTCAGGCAAGACGAGCTTGAACATGATGTCGCCCAAAATAGTGAATAGCAGTGCCAGGATTATTCCAATGATCACCATAAAAATAAAGGCCGAACTCACGAATACAGAGAGCTTTTTAAAGTCATTCTTAAACTCGTGGAAATGAATGTAAAGCGAGGTGTCAAAGCTAAAGGTGACGAAGATTTGAATGAGCAGGGAAAATGAAAGGTAAATGGTTAACGCGCCGTAAGTTTCCGTCGACAGGTGGTGAATATAGAGTGGAAGTAAAATCAGGGCGCTGGCCATAGGCAACGCCCCGGCCAGGGTATAAATAACTGAGGTCTTAATAAAATTCTTACTAATCAACCTTTACGGATTCAGACTGCAATTAAAGTCATTTTACATCGATCAGAATAATTCTGTCAACTTCTTTGTGATATTTCTCCTGGAATACATCTGCACACCATTGGCCTGAATTCTTAGCGTACCCGTTTCCCATTGGGAAAAATGTTCCAACACTTTCTGCTTAAGCTTCTCCTCATCAAGTCCCTCAATCATTTCCCCTGCCCCCGCTGACGTCAACAGTCTTGCTGCATCACCATCGGCAGGCCCCGTACCGACAACAGGCAATCCAGTTGCAAGGTATTCAAACAATTTTCCCGGCATGTAACCCCCGGCGTCTTTGTACCCCGTAAGAATCAAAAGCAACAGTGACGACCTTCCATACATTGAGATGAGCACATCGTGCGGGACTGAGGGTGTAAAGGTCGTTACCGTGGAAAGCTCCGATGAAGCCGACACGAACTCCCGGAAATCTGAATGCACCTCTCCTACAAAATCAATTTGCAGCTTTGATGTAAAATCGGGATTTGATCTCATCAAATTTTGCATAGCGATCATAAACGGCCGTGGATCGCATTTCTCATTTACGATACCGACGTGACGAATGGTGAATTTTTCAGTCGATTGAATCTTCAACGTCTTAAAATCCTCTTCGTCAAATCCATTGGTCAGCAATACTACTTTGCGTTGAGCAAGCGCTTCAAACCTCCGAACATAAAATGGCGTGATCGTGATGATCTTGTCTGCCTGCGCAAGAACTTTTGCTTCCATTCTTCGGTGCAGCTTTCGAACCGGCCCGCTAACGTTCAGGCTGTCTAACAACCCCCACTCGCTCCATGGGTCGCGAAAATCTGCCAGCCAGCGTAACCCTGGGTTTTTCTTCTTTAGCTTATATCCGATCAAATGAAGGCTGTGCGGCGGCCCCGTTGTGATGATCGTTCCTATGCCATTCTCTTTTAAAAAATCATCGAGAAATTTCACTGAAGGCCTTACCCAAAAAACACGGGGATCGGGAATAAAAAAATTGGCGCGGACAAAAGTGCTTATTCTTTGAAAAAGCGATCGGTTCTTTGTAGAGACAAAGTCGGTAGGCCTTGTCGATGCTTGTCCCATGGCGCCGGATAGCTTTGTAAAAGATTCATAAGGCTCCCAGATGGGAAAACGAATTATTTCGGCTTCGATGGGAATATCCTTCAATAATGATTCATCACGGATTGCAAACGAAGGATTTTCCGGGGTAAACACATAAGGCTCCCATCCAAACTGAGGGAGGTATTTTACAAATTTTAGCCAGCGCTGAACGCCGCTCCCACCGCTCGGAGGCCAATAATATGCGATGACCAATACCTTTTTACTCATTGTTCAACTGTCGTAGGGTTCGTTGTGTCACCACTTTTCAATAGCCTGACAAACTCCATGATTTTTTCGATGTCACGACCAGAAAACCAATTCATTTCGGCATCGCGTTTAAACCATGTCAGTTGCCGTTTGGCGTATCGTCTGGAGTTTCGCTTCAATAATCGAATTGCCTCGTCCAGTTCATACTTTCCATCCATAAAATCAAAAATTTCCTGGTATCCGACGGTCTGCAACGCCCGGCGGTTCTTGTACTGATACAGTTTTTTTGCTTCATCAAACAGTCCTTGCCGAATCATCGAATCCATGCGATCGTCAATCCGGCGGTAAAGTTCTTCCCGCGGAAGCTCCAATCCAATTTTAACAATAGAGAAAGCGTGGGTGATCTTATTTCGTGTCCGGAACGCGGAGATGGACTTGCCGGTCGACAATCTGACCTCCAGCGCCCTGATAAGGCGATGGGGATTTTTCTGATCGATCTGTTGAAAGTGATCGTTGTCCAGTTGCTGCATCCGTTCCTGAAGCCATTGTACCCCATGCTGTTCGTATTGATGCACCAACTGCTCCCGCAAGCCAGGCGAAACCTCCGGAATATCATCAAACCCATCACATACTGCTTGTATGTAAAGTCCTGAACCTCCACATAATATCAGTACATCATGCTGCTCAAATAACCTTGATATTAAAGCAAGGGCATCACGGCCATATTGCGCTGCATCGTAGTCATCTTTGATGGAATGCGTGTTAACAAAGTGATGGCGAACCTGGGCCAATTCCTCTTCCGAAGGTTTGGCGGTGCCAATGGTCAGCTCTTTGAAAATCTGACGGGAATCCGCAGAAACAACGTCCGTGCGAAAAGCCTGGGCTATTTTTATCGCGACACCCGTTTTACCCACTGCCGTTGGGCCTGCAACAACAAGCAACGTTTTATCTCCCTTTTTCAAGCCTGGCAAGATAGTTAAAAAGCTGTGAGCGTAATGCTTGCGGGCAGCATCTTGCTGCCGGCGCGAAAAAACTTTCTCATGTCCATTTTGCTCAAAATGGACATGCTCCTTAATCGTCAAAGACACTTAATTTTTCTTATCTTTCGGCCAATAATATTAAGAACAAGCATGATTAAATATACGATACCCTTTCTGACCAAATTGGAGGAGATGATTGCCGAGTCTGACTATACACTTCGGTACGAAAAGGGAAATTTTAAGTCAGGATACTGTGTTTTAAAAGATCAAAAGATCATCATCGTAAATAAGTTTTATACGACTGAAGGTAAGATCAATGCGTTGATGGAAATTCTGAAGGGAATTGTGCTCGATGGTTCCCGTTTTACAGAGAAAAGTCAGAAACTTTACGAAGAACTTATTCAACAATTTCAAGCGGCTTAAAATGCCTTTTTCAGTTTTAGCCTCACCCTACCTTTCTGATTGTGGATTGTCCTGGAGCGCTTGTTTAAAAATCAAGACGGCATGAAGGTTACATTTCTTGGAAGCGGTACATCACAGGGCGTTCCGGTGATCGGCTGTATCTGTGAAGTTTGTACTTCCCTTGACTTTCGTGACAAACGTCTCCGCTCCTCGATTCACGTGGAAATCCGGGAGCAAAGTTTTGTGGTAGACACCGGTCCGGACTTCCGGCAACAAATGCTGCGCGAACGGGTAAAACGCATCGACGCCATTTTATTTACGCACGCGCATCGCGATCACACGGCAGGTCTTGACGATGTGAGGGCATATAATTTTATGCAAAAGATGGACATGCCCGTATACGGCACGCAACCTGTATTGGACCAGCTTAAAATTGAATATGCCTATGCTTTCGTAAAGGACAGTTACCCAGGCATCCCGCGATTATTATTTCACCTCATCGACGACAGTTCCTTTAGGGTTAACGGAATAGAGGTACTTCCCCTACCGGTAATGCATCTAAACATGCCGGTATACGGTTTTCGTTTTCAAAACTTCAGTTATATCACCGACGCAAATTTTATCCCTGACGCAACAGTTGAGAAATTAAAGGGAACTGAAATACTTGTTTTAAACGCGCTACAGCGCGAGCCCCACATTTCTCATTTTAACTTGCAGGAGGCGCTGCTTATGGTCGACAGGATCAAACCGAAAAAAACCTATTTGACACATATCAGTCATAAGTTGGGCACGCATGCAGATGTATCCAGGGAACTCCCGGAAAGCGTGGAACTGGCTTATGACGGACTGCAACTAGAGTTATAGTGGTGAACTCTATGGCCCGCCCGCCGGAATTAAGACTGAAACGAGACAACGCTAATGCACAACAACTACTACTTTCTCCGTCAGCTCACACCCGTGCTGGAAAATGCGATTAGATCGTCCGTTGTATCCGAATGTTTCAGTCAAAATAAAGATGAGCTGGTCATTCGATTTGAGCGATTGAATTCGCCATTTTTTATAAAAGCCAGTTTGTCGCCTGCATTTTCATGCCTATCAGTCCCTGAAAACTTTCAACGTGCAAGAAAAAATAGCATCGACCTTTTTGAAAAACTCATCGGACAACGTGTCGAGACCATACGTCAATTCGATAACGAGAGAAGCTTTGCCGTTAATTTTGGCAACGATGTTTCACTGCTTTTTAAAATGCATGGCAACCGGTCGAATCTGATTCTCTTTCAGGACGATTCGGTTATCGAAATCTTCAAAAACAGTATTCAGGAAGATGTCTCGTTGAATCTAAAGACGCTCGACCGGTCCATCGACTGGAGTTACGATACTTTTGTTAAGCATCGTGATGACCCCGAAACCATCTACTTTACTTTCGGCAAGGTTGTGTGGAGGTATTTGAAGGAGCAGAAGTTTTCCATCTTGTCCCCCGAAGTACAATGGCAGCAGATTCAGGACATTCGCCGGCAGCTGGGTGAACCGACTTACTCCATTCGAACTTATGGTGGGAAAATACTCTTTTCATTGCTGGATTTTGGTGAACTGATAAAGAAGTTTGATGATCCGGCTCAAGGTATCCACGAATTCTTCCTCTACTTCACCCAACAAGATTCTTTTTCCAAGGAAAAGGCCTCGTTAACATCATTTTTGAAATCCAAGCTTCACGCCACTCAAAATTATAGCGATAAAATTCGGACCAAGCTACGGGACCTTCAAGACGACAACAATTATAAAATTTGGGCCGATCTGTTAATGGCAAATTTGCATGCAATTCCTGCTGGCGCGGACCGTGTCACATTGCCCGATTTTTATCATGACAATCATTTAACGCTTATAAAACTCAACCGGGAATTAAGTCCGCAAAAAAACGCAGCGAATTTTTATAAGAAAGCAAAAAACCAACACATTGAGATCCGCCATCTTGAAAAGACCCTGTTAAATAAGGAGCAGGAGCGAATAAATCTTGAAGATCAACTTCAGGAAGTCGAAGCGACTGACAACCTGAAAAGTTTGAGAAAGGTTCTTGGCAGTCTTGAAATCAGGCCTGAAAAAGAAAAACAGGCAGAAGCGGTACCTTATAAGGAGTTTGAATTTAATGGTTACAGAATCTGGGTTGGGAAAAATGCACAAAGCAACGATACGCTTACGCTGAAATACGGTTACAAGGACGACCTTTGGCTACACGCCAAAGATGTTGCGGGCTCGCATGTATTAATTAAACATCAAGCCGGCAAGAATTTCCCTAGGGACGTCGTTGAGCGGGCTGCTCAACTTGCGGCCTATTACTCCAAACGGAAAAATGAAACCTTATGTCCCGTGGCAGTGACGCCGCGGAAATACGTGCGCAAAAGAAAGGGCGATCCGCCGGGGCTGGTCGTGGTGGAGCGCGAAGAGGTGATGATGGTGGTGCCTTCTTTGGGGGGCTTGGGTAATCAGTAATCGGTAGTCGGTAATCGGTGCCGGTAGGAAAGTTTGCTAGGTCTTCACTGCGATCAACGATCATCTGCAGGCTTCTAGAGCAAACACGATTATCAGTATGCAAAGCCGAACTACCGGACACTGATTACCTGATAACTGATTACCGATTACTCTCCCGCATTCCCGGTGATCGGTGATCGGTGCCGGTAGAAAGGTTTGCCTGGTCGCGACTGGCGTATAAACGATTATCTGATCAGATTTCAGAGCAAGCGCGATGGTCAGTGTTCAAACCCGTGCTACCGGACACTGATTACCTGATAACTGATTACCGATTCTTTTCCCATGTGCGGTAGGAAAGTTTGGAAGGTCTCCACTAGCCTATCTACGGTCATCGCAGAACTTCTAGAGCGGGCGCGACAATCAGCATGCAAAGCTGCGCTACCGGATACCGATTACCTGATCACTGATTACTAATTACTTTACCACATTAATCTTCAAGGTATTCGTCCTGGCCTTCTCGTGAATCGGCATACTGGCGAGAATAATGATGATATCGCCTGTTTTCACATGGCCGTCGCGTTTTAAAGTGGCTTCAACATCGGATATGGTTTCGTCCGTCGAGTTTGTTTTGTCGTAGTAGTAGCCTTGTGATCCCCAGACGAGATTGATTTTATTAAGGAGCGCCGCGTTTGGCGTAAACACAAAAATATTCGCATTGGGCCTATACGCAGACGATTGGAATGCCGTATAGCCCGACTGTGTCATGCCCACGATAGCCTTTGCACCAACATCTTTTGCCAGTTTACAAGCTGCCAGCACAAAATTATCATGGATGTATTTAGGTGAGTTCTTGTCAACGTTCCGGAAATGATAATAGATCTTTGGATTTTTTTCCACCGAGGCTACGGTCCGCACCATGCTTCGAATTACCTCCAATGGATATTTGCCAGAAGCCGTCTCGGCGGATAACATCAGTGCATCGGCGCCATCCATCACGGCATTTGCCACATCGTTGGTTTCTGCCCGGGTTGGACGCGGATTTTCGATCATGCTTTCCATCATTTGAGTGGCCACGATCACCGGCTTGCCTGCTTTATTGCATTTTTCCACCAGCATCTTTTGAACCATGGGAACCTCTTCCATCCATATTTCCACGCCCAGGTCACCACGTGCAACCATTACACCATCGGTCTCTGCGATGATCTCGTCAATATTGCTAAGTGCTTCAGGTTTTTCAATCTTCGCGACAATACGGGCGGCAGACTTATGAGAGTCGATTATTGCCCGCATTGATTGAATGTCGAATGCTTTTCTTACAAAAGATAAGGCAATCCAGTCGACATCGTTTTGAAGGCCGAATTCCAGATCTTTCAGATCCTTTTCAGTAAGTGAAGGAGCCGATACTTTCGTAAATGGCAAGTTTATTCCTTTTCGCGACTTAAGTAATCCGCCGTACACCACTTCCGTGAGCACATCGTCAGTTCGGACCTCTTTTACCTTCAATTCAATTTTCCCATCATCAATGAGGATCATGTCGCCTAGCTTGCAATCTTTAGGCAGGTTCTTGTACGAGGTGCTAACCAATTTACTATTTCCCAAAACCTCTTTGGTGGTAATGACCAAATCTTGTCCGCGCTCAATGGTTACGTTAGGTTCCATTTCGTTTACCCGGATCTTAGGTCCTTGCAAATCCTGAAGCAAGCATATCTTTGTTCCCAATTCCTTGTTCAGTTCCTTGACGTGGTGTATTACTTTGAGGTGATCTTCGTGCGTGCCGTGAGAGAAGTTTAACCGAAATACATCGACTCCTTCTTTGATCAACGCCCGCAGCATGTCTTTCGAGTTTGAAGATGGGCCGACAGTGGCAACAATTTTAGTCTTGTTGAACGATACTTTTTCTAACATAAAGGTTTAAGGTAATACGTAATTATGAATGTGCAGAAAGGTACAGGCATGGTCATCAAAAAATAAAGTTGGACTTTGACTTTAGACCTTCCAGTGGAATAGATGCAACGAACTGTATGGCCGAAATCGATCTGATCCTGCGAATCAAATGCTGATGTGCGTTCTGCTCTTCCATAGCGGCCAAAATTATAAAATCATAGTGAGGAAACTCAGGGATTAGAAAATACTTTCCGTTTTCTTGTTCGCCTGGCTTGTTTTTAAATAGTTTCAATCGATTGAGCTGTGTTTCGTGTGCATAAAAGGAAAAGCTCTTTTCTTCATTATTTTTAAAACCTACCACTAAATCTTGTTGTTTAACCAGCTGAATACCCAAGGTCTGGTTAATTTCCCAGGCCAGTTTATAGCCGCGAGCCGATGAAAGGATACCCAGTAGCTCAAAATCGAAATCATAATCTATGATTAGTTTATTTTTTTTCATTTACAGGGGCCTGTCCGTGGGTCTTTCGCGCGTTTGGGCAAGATCAAAAAAGTTTGACAATATTGTCGCAAATCTCTTTATTTGCACAGATTTTTAAATCATTAAACCGAAAAAACATGTCTGAAATTGCAACAAAAGTAAAACAGATCATCATCGAGAAACTTGGTGTTGAAGAATCTGAAGTTACTCCCGAAGCGAGCTTCACCAACGACCTTGGTGCGGACTCTCTCGACACCGTAGAACTTATTATGGAGTTCGAAAAGGAATTCAATATCTCGATTCCTGACGATCAGGCTGAAAATATTTCAACAGTAGGCCAGGCAATTTCATACCTGGAGCAAAACGTGAAGAAATAGTTGACTCCTTTCGCATTTTTATCACACCCCATTCAACATGACATTAAAACGAGTAGTCGTTACAGGACTTGGTGCACTCACTCCCATCGGAAACACGCTTCCAGAATATTGGAATAACCTGAAAACTGGTACTAGCGGAGCTGCGCCCATTACACGTTTTGATGCCACACTTTACAAAACCAAGTTCGCCTGCGAAGTAAAAAACTTTGATATCGGCAACTTCATGGACCGCAAGGAAGCGCGTAAAATGGATCCATTTGCGCAGTTTGCCATGGTTGCCGTAGATGAAGCCATCAAGGATTCAAACCTCCCGTTAACTGAACTTAATCCTGACCGCGTAGGTGTAATCTGGGGATCAGGTATCGGGGGGTTATTGACATTTCAAGAAGAAGTTAAGACCTACGCCAAGGGAGATGGCACCCCAAGATTCAATCCATTCTTTATTCCCAAAATGATTCCTGACCTCAGTGCAGGGCATATTTCCATTAAATATGGCTTCCGGGGTCCGAACTTTGTAACAGTTTCTGCCTGCGCATCTTCAACCAATGCCATTTACGACGCATTTACCTTCTTACGGCTGGGCAAGGCTGACATTATTATTTCCGGAGGCTCGGAAGCCGCCGTCTGCGAGGCTGGTGTTGGTGGTTTCAACGCTATGAGAGCCCTTTCTGAACGAAATGACGCACCTGAAACTGCATCGCGCCCGTATGACAAAGATCGCGATGGCTTTGTGTTGGGAGAGGGAGCTGGTGCCCTAGTGTTGGAAGAATATGAGCACGCAAAACGACGCGGGGCCAAAATCTACGGCGAGGTATTGGGAGGAGGAATGACAGCTGATGCTTATCATATTACTGCGCCACACCCTGAAGGTGCCGGGATCACGCGAGTAATGTACAATGCCTTAGAAGAAGCGGGAGTAAAACCTGAAAATGTCGATTACATTAACACCCACGGAACGTCTACACCTCTCGGAGATATAGGAGAAATCAGGGCAATTCAAAAAGTATTTGGAGAACACGCGTACAAACTGAACATAAGCTCTACGAAATCCATGACAGGTCACTTGCTGGGTGCTGCGGGAGCAGTCGAAAGCATTGCCTGCCTTATGGCCATCAATCAATCAATCATACCGCCTACTATCAACCATTTTACGGACGATCCCGGCCTGGATCCAAAGCTCAACCTTACTTTTAACGAAGCGCAAAAACGGAACGTCGATGTCGCATTGAGCAATACCTTCGGCTTTGGGGGACATAATTTCTCCATCATCTTCAAGAAGCTTAAGGCGTAATGGCAAAACCCTATTCGATTAAAATAGGGAGAATTGTTAAATTAGCGCTGTACTTTCAATGATTTGACGCTTGGTTTGGAAGATTCTTAAAATCCCGAAAGGAAAGTCGAAGACAGATAAGCAGCTTTTATCCGCTATCCACAACATTGCAGGGTTTACGCCTTCTAACCTTGAGCTTTATCGCCTCGCTACAGTTCACAGTTCAATTGCCAAGGAACATGTATCTTCGGGTTTCAAAGAATCGAATGAACGATTAGAATACCTGGGTGACGCCATTCTGGGCGCCGCTGTGGCTGATTATCTTTTTAAAAAATTCCCGTTTAAATCCGAAGGGTTTCTAACAGAGATCCGATCACGGATTGTCAACCGCGAAGCTTTGAACCTGCTTGCCCGTAAAATCGGGGTGGCGAATATCGTTCAATACGACCAAAAGAATTCACACCTTCAGCAAGTCATTCTTGGGAATACGCTTGAGGCAATCGTGGGCGCCATTTATCTTGACAAAGGATACCTAAGAACGAAAAAATTTGTTATTGACAAGCTGATCATCCCCAATTATGATGTTGAGGACCTGGTAAATTCAAATTCCAACTTCAAAAGCAAGATCATCGAATGGGCCCAGCGGGAGGGCAAGGAGGTCCGGTTCGAAATCTTGAATGTAAAGAAAGGTCGCAATCATAAAGAGTTTACAGCTCAAGTTCTCGTAAATAAAGAAGCCAAGGGGACCGGCTACGGCAACAGCAAGAAAAAAGCCGAACAAGACGCAGCGTTTAAGACCTGCGAAATGTTGGATATATTGGATGCCAGTTAAGCTGACAGCTCACAGCAAACAGTTTACAGCCTGAGCATTATCAAGGATTTACTGAAATACAACTGCAATAGCTATCCGCTGTATGCTGGTAGCAGAAAGCTTTAAAATAAATGAAACTCAAAATAGGTGGAGCCGCTGTCAACCAGATTCCTTTCGATTGGAGAAACAATTCCCAAAATATTATTCAGGCAATACAGGAAGCGAAAAATCAAGGCATAAAGATTCTTTGTCTGCCGGAATTATGCATAACAGGTTACGGATGTGAGGACCTCTTCTTAAGCGACTGGCTACATGAACGAGCCTGGACGGAGCTCACCCATATACAGGATTTTTGCGACAACATAACCGTGAACGTCGGGCTCCCTATCCGCATTGGCGAACTCACCTACAACGGAGCTTGCGTTATCAGCAACAAAAAAATTCTGGGCATCACCCTGAAGCAATTTCTCGCCAGGGACGGCGTCCACTATGAGCCCCGTTGGTTTGATCCGTGGCCCCCTAATAAGACGACGATGATCATTCGCGGCAAAGAGCTTATTGAAACCGGAGACATCATTTATGAAGTTGAAGGCCTAAGGTTTGGGTTTGAAATCTGTGAGGATGGATGGAGAGATGAGGACCGGCCCGGTTACCGGCTGTTCGAACGCGGGATCGATCTGATCCTCAATCCGAGCGCAAGCCACTTTGCAATGGTAAAAAGTCTGCTCCGCGAAAAGGAAGTGGTCAGCGCCGGATCATCCTTGTTTAACTGTGTCTATGTCTTTGCCAACCTGCTGGGCAACGAAGCCGGCAGGATGATTTACGATGGCGACATTATTATCGGTCAGCGAGGGAAGCTGGTGGCCGTCAACAAAAGATTTTCTTTCAAGCCCTTTAATGTTTTGGGTACCGAGATTGATTTTAAACATCCGGATAAAACCAAGGTCGTGGCATTGACCGACAACAAGGAAAAAAATGAGGAATTGGCGCAAGCGCTCTCATTGGGCTTATTCGATTATATGCGCAAGAGCAAAACAAATGGTTTTGTTCTCTCGTTGAGCGGCGGCGCTGACTCCTCGATCTGTGCGATCGCCGTAGCCGAAATGATCAAGCGCGCATGGAATGAATTGGGCGCCTCGCAATTCTGCAGCATCGTTGGACTTACAAATATAGCCACCTGGCGCGATGCCGTAAATAAGCTTCTCAGCTGTGCCTATCAGGGTACAGAAAATTCGTCCGAGAAAACCTTTAATGCCGCTAAGTCCTTAGCCGAAGCAATCGGAGCAGAATTTCATCACTGGAAAATTGACGATGAGGTATCTTCTTATACATCGAAAATTGAAAAGGCCTTAGGTCGAAAATTCAAGTGGGAGACGGATGACATCACATTGCAAAATATTCAGGCCCGAACGCGTTCTCCTATAATTTGGATGCTGGCGAACGCAAAACGTGCCATACTGCTAACAACGTCAAATCGAAGCGAAGGTGATTTAGGCTACGCCACAATGGATGGTGATACGAGCGGAAGTTTCGCGCCCATTGCCGGCTTAAGCAAAACTTTTATCATCCAGTGGCTGCGTTGGGCTGAGAAGGCATTAGACCAACCCGGACTCGCACTCGTCAACAACCTGCAGCCTACGGCCGAACTGCGTCCGTTGGAAAGCCAACAAACGGATGAGCAGGACTTAATGCCCTATCCCATTCTTGTGGAAATTGAAAGGCACGCTATCTTATACCGCAAGTCACCAAAAGACGTTTATATTGCTATGAAAGGCAATCATGATAGCAGCGCCTTAAAAGGCTATGTCAGGAAATTTTTCAGATTATGGGCAGCCAACCAATGGAAACGCGAACGTCTAGCGCCTTCGCTGCATTTGGATGACCTCAATGTAGACCCTAGAAGCTGGTGCCGGTTTCCCATTCTTTCCTCAGGTTTCCTGGAGGAGCTTGACACGTTAGATCAGGTCTAGCGTAAAAAATATACTAAAAAGCCCAAAAATCGACATTATAGCCTCGGTATCATTTTACGGATTATATTTGCCCCCTATGTCTATACTAAATTATATTATTTGGAACGGAAGTCCGGAGATCTTTTCCTACGGTAGCTTTTCCCTCCGTTGGTACGGATTGTTCTTTGCTTTGGGGTTCCTCATCAGTCAGCAATTCATGTACTACTTCTACAAGCAGGAAGGCAAGCCTGAAAAAGATGTTGACACGCTAACGATTTATATGGTTATTGCCACCATCATCGGGGCAAGACTTGGACACGTTATATTTTATCAGCCGGAAATCATAACTGAAAACCCCCTCAGTATATTTTTGCCATTCGAGTTCAGTCCATTTCGTTTTACAGGTCTGCAGGGACTTGCCAGTCACGGCGCTACCATCGGAATTTTATTTGCGCTTTGGCTTTATAGCCGCAAAAAAAAACCAGGGCAAAGTTTTCTGCAGGTCGTGGACCGAATTGTAATTGTGGTTGCCCTTACAGGTGCATTAATCCGCCTGGGTAATTATTTCAATTCAGAGATTATCGGACTTCCCACTACAAAACCCTGGGGCGTGGTATTCGTCAACCGCTTCACGGAAACGATAATGGATCCCAGAGTAGACCGCGAGGGAATCGTTGAATCGGTGGTGATCAAACGCAACGATTCCATACCACAGACCGACGCCAGCAGAGTACCGCTTAACATTTATTTGTTCTTTAAGAAAGGCGTGACGGGCGATCAGCCACGGGATTTCACCGATGTAACGGCAAGAAATTTACTGTCGAACAGCTATTCCGAATATTTTGACGCCGCAGGAGAAAAAACACAAACCCGGGGGCAAGTAATGGAAGATGGAAATGTAGCTGCCCGCATAAGCACATTCGGAATTGCACGGCATCCTGCGCAGCTTTATGAATCAATTTCCTGTGTGTTTCTTTTCTTGTTTCTTTTTTGGATGTGGTCAAAGAAAAAGGAAAAGTTACCGGCAGGCCGGTTGCTCGGCATATTCCTGATAGTGTGTTTTGGACTACGATTCCTGTTTGAATTTGTAAAGGAGGTCCAGGAACCCTTTGAGGAGGGAATGGTCCTGAACATGGGGCAGATTCTCAGTATCCCTTGTGTCATTGCGGGAATTGTGATTCTTGCGCTTTCGTACCGGAAACAGAACACGGATATCAATGAATTAAAAAAGTAAGATTAAACTTGCCGGCACCTGTGGGAGTCTTAGTGGTACAAGATGCGTGCGTATATAACTTGTGTTGTTTTCTGCTTACTTGCTTCTGATCTCGTCGCACAGCAAGAACAAATCGGCCTGCCCGATACCATACAACAGGTGCCAATTTATACGAGATTGGATTCAGTCGGACGCCTCATTCACATAAATCGTGTTTTCATTGTTGGAAATCGTATAACGCGCGACCAGATAATTTTGCGCGAGCTTACGCTGCGTCAGGGCGATGTTATCAATAGTCTTGACCTTGAGGCTATCCTTGAACGCGATAAGAAGAAACTCATTAACACGCGCCTGTTTAACACTGTAGAGATCCGGCCGCTCGAACTTCAACAAGACCATATTGATTTGCTCATAGACCTTGACGAACGGTGGTATACTTTTCCATCGCCCATTTTTGAATTATCTGACCGCAATTTTAACGAGTGGTGGGAAACTTACGATCATGATTTCAGCCGGGTGAACTATGGATTGAGGTTGTATCAATTCAATATGCGGGGAAGAAATGAGACATTACGACTAACCGCGCAATTCGGGTTTCAGCGTAGGTTTGAATTGTCTTACCGGTTTCCATACATCGACAAGAAACAAAAGCATGGCCTCATTATCGATGCGGATTTTACAGAAACGAAAAACCTCGCCTTTCGCACCGTAGACCACCGGCTGGACTTTTTAAAGGACGATAATATCCTGCGGACTACAAGGGGCGGAGGCGTCACGTACACCTATCGTAATTCTTTCTACGTATCGCACGCACTTAAACTTGAATACAGAAGCAACAGCATTAATGATACGATCCCGTCGTTAAACTCAAATTATTACAGCAACGACAAAACCACGCAGCGCTATGGAATGATCACGTATCAGTTTATTTCCGATCATCGCGATTACGTGGGATATCCGTTGCGGGGAAGCTATTTTACCTTGCTTGCCTCGAAGAGCGGGATTGCTGCAAAAGATGACTTAAATAAATGGGAGGCAACCGCATCCTATTCAATATTCCTGGATCTTACAAATAATTTCTTCCTGTCTAATAATATCATCGGATATGTCAGCACACCCGACGATGTCCCCTACTCCAACTATGGGGCTATGGGATACAGAAAACAATTCGCCCGCGGTTATGAGATCTACGTGATAGAGGGAACTTCGTACGCATTAAATAAACTGACTTTGAAAAAACGGATCTTCCATAAAGTTTACCGGTGGGAATCCATGCCGATTCCACAGTTCAGACACGTGCCCTTATCCATATTCATTAAGACCTACGGAGACCTCGGGTATGTTAAAGGCTATCCGAATTATGAAATCAGCAGTCGTTTGTCTGACAAGCTTTTAACGAGTGCGGGCGGCGGCGTTGATATTGTTGCTTCATACGATGTCGTGCTTCGCATCGAGTACACGTTCAATGGTGAGGGTGAAAAGGGATTTTTCTTTCACATCAGGAAAGAATTCTAAGATCGTTATCGAATGTCAGGTTAATTTGTTTTCGATTCTTTTGGCCACACGGCCCAACTCACTAATTTGATATCCTTAAAGTAAATCGTTGTGTATTATTATTTATTCGGCAGCGGCATGTTGCTGCTGTGCATTCCATTTTCCTACGCACAAAGTTCGTCCACGTTAATTGGTGGCCGGGCCGCTGGACTGGCATATTCTTCCTCATGCCTGCGCGATGAGTGGGCCATCTTTAACAACATTGGCGGCCTGGGTAAAGTGGAACGCGCAGCCGTGGCGTTAACATATGATGCCCAACCATCTTTCAAGGCATTCAACAGGATGAGCGCGGTTATCGCGCTTCCAACTAAAGTCGGCGTGGCCGGTGCCGGTCTATTTCGATTTGGAGACCAGTTGTTCAGCGAGCAAATTCTTGCCCTGGGATTTGCCAACACTTTTGGGTTGGCATCCCTCGGATTAAAGGTCAGTTACATCCAATACAAAGCCAAAGGATTCGGGACGAAAGGCATATTCGCCCTCAGCTTCGGAGGGATCGCAAACCTGACTGAAAAATTATCGGTAGGGGCACATATCATAAATCTGAATCAGCCAACGTTGTCGGCTGCCGACGGCGAAAAGCTGCCTACCATCTTAGTTATTGGCGGTGCTGTCAACCTTTCGCCACAAACGCTCGTAACCACCGAGCTTGAAAAGAATTTAGGCTACACACTGAAATGGAAAACAGGAGTTGAATATCAACCATACAAAAAAATTATGTTAAGAACGGGCTTCCAGTTAAATCCGGCAACCGCCTTTTTTGGATTTGGATTTCGTCCGAAAAAGCTTTCCCTCGATTATTCCTTTCAACACAACTTCTTGCTTGGCTCTCGTCATCAGGCGACCCTGGGATATTTTATCGGTGCAAGTAAATGAGATCTGCGTTAGTCGCGATATTAGTTACTGCAGTCGCCAACATTTGTGCGCAGGAATATCCGAAAAGAGAAATCGACATTGCTCAGCTTGCTGACGACCTTTATAGCGTTCCGGATACCGAAACCGACGTCGAAGACTTGTACGAAAACCTGCTACAATTGTTAACACATCCTGTCAACCTGAACAAGGCTACGGCCGAAGATTTGCGTTTTATCCAGCTGCTATCTGAATCTCAAATCAATCAGCTTTTGAAATACCGCAGCGACGTTGGAAATTTTGTTTCTGTTTATGAGTTGCAAGCCGTTCCTGAATTTGATTTGACAACGCTTCATAAACTTGCCCCTTTTGTTACGGTAAATGATCATCTCAGCTCTCTCGACGCAACCTTCCTGACGCGGGTTAAAAAAGAGGGCGATCATTACCTTTTAGTCCGATACGAACGCACCGTCCAGTTGAAAAATGGCTTTGAAAAAGAAGGGGGCGAACCGGCACAATTCCGGGGGTCGCCCGACAAACTTTATATGAGATTTCGTTCCAGCCGGCCCGGTGATTTCAGCTTTGGATTTTCAGCTGAGAAAGATCCTGGCGAAGAACTGACATGGAGTCCGGGCAGGGGATATTACGGAGCCGATTACCTTTCATGTCACCTTCAAATACAAAACAAAGGAAGGTTGAAAAATCTAATCATAGGCGATTATCAGACGCAGTTTGGGCAGGGTCTGATGTTGGGTGGTGTGCTGGGAATGGGTAAAGGCGGGGAAACTATCACAACAATCAGACGAAGCAACATAGGGTTACTTCCGTACACATCAGCGTACGAAGCGGGAACGTTGCGCGGTATCGCAGTTACTGTAAGAGCAGCAGACCATTTACACGCGACAGGCTTTTATTCAAATGTAAAAAAGGACGGAACACTGGATTTGTATGATGATGACGAGCAGGAAAAAATTTCCGCTTTTCAAACGACTGGATTACACCGCACTGAAAAGGAGTTGGACAAGCGAAAACGCATTAAGGAAAAAAATGCCGGTTTCATCCTTCAATACGACCGGGCGGCATTGAGCGGAGGAATTATGTTTAACCAGACCAGCTTTGATGCTGACGTTCAACCTAACGCTACAGCCTATAACCAATTCGCTTTTCGGGGAAAAGTAAACCGCAATGCAGGCTTGTTCCTGAATTATAACATCCAGAACATTTCCGCATTTGCCGAGGTAGCCCATTCGTTTCAAGGAAGCATTGGTGCAACGGCTGGCCTGTTGGCAGCACTTTCTCCAAAACTGGATCTTTCATTGCTTTACCGGAATTACGGCATGAGGTTTTATACCTTCTATTCCAGCGGACTTGGAGAAAACACCAATACGCAAAATGAGCGAGGGCTTTACTGGGGGTGGCGATATACGTTCAGCCGGCGGTACCAACTTGCGGGCTACATTGACATTTTCAGGTTTCCCTGGCTGCGCTTCCGAAGTTATGCGCCTTCGGACGGTTATGAATGGCTATTGCGATTTCAGTATGATCCATCCCGCAAGGTAAAAATGTTTATTCAGGCCAGGGAGGAAACGAAGAGCCGGAATACAGAAACTGACAGATCTACACAGTACCAGGTGTCAGCCGGTAAAAAAAACAGCTACTGCCTGAATGTAGATTACGCCCCGCACGACATGCTGCGGTTAAAAAGCCGTGTACAACTGAGTACCTATACTATAAACGGAATGACCAGCGCAGGAATGGCGCTTATTCAGGATATCGTCGTCGACGCCGGAAAATTAAAACTTACCATGCGCTATGCGATCTTTGAAACGGATGACCACGACAATCGACAGTATTCCTATGAAAACGATGTTTGGCTCGCTTACTCCATGCCCGCATACGGTGGGGCGGGTGTGCGCAAAATGGCCATCGTGGAGTATAAGATCAACAGGAATCTGAGTGTGTGGCTACGTTATTCCCATATTCGTTATGAAAATCTGCAATTCATTGGAGATGGTTTGGATCGCATCGACGGAGATCAAAAAGACGATGTGAAGGCGCAAGTGGTAGTAAAGTTTTGACGACGTTCTTTGGTAAGCTTTTGTATGGCAGGTTAGTATTCATGTCTAACAGAATTGTGCGGCAAAATTGTATTTTTGGTGTAGGCCGCCATTAAGCATCACGCCTCAACCATGCACGCACTCAATCAAATAACGCCTGAAATTCTGCTATTGATGTGTGTGGGCGGTATTGTGTTTATCCTCATATTCAAGGCCATCTTCAGAAGTAAGAAGTAATATTTATCATAAATAATAAGCTTCCCAGCAGCGTCCCGCCGACTAATTACCCTTTTATTCGATGGGCTGGTTTCATTTCTTATATATCCTGCGGTTATTTGAAAGCAGGAATCAGGTCAGACGATCTGAGGGATTTCTATCCACGGAACATTTAAAGATAAACTACAAAACCGATGAAAAATTCTATAATCTGCCTTCTTGTGATGATTTGTGCCAGCGGCCTTGCTACGGCTCAGACAACCAAGAAAGTTTTAGAACTTCCAGAATTCAAGGGTATTTATGTAAACTCAAACTATACGGTATATCTCAAACAGACTAACAAGCAGGAGGTAACTGTTGAAGCGTTAACAGAAATTTTTGCTGTAAGCGAGTTCAAGGTAGAAAATGGAATATTGATGATCAACGTGGATCGGAAGCCGGAAAGTCCCAACAAAAGTATCTGGCAAAAGATCGACGATATCAAGCTAAATCCAACGATGAAGATATACGTAAGCGTAAAAAATTTAAATGACCTGCAGGTAAATGGCAATGGTAAGATCATTTCTGAAAATTCCATTGCGTCGGATTACATTACCCTGGGCGTTGCAGGCGGCGGAAGCATGGATGTAGATTTGAAGGGCAATACGATTAAGGCCGAATTAAGTGGCAGTGGCCAATTGACTGTTAAGGGCTACGCAACCTCTATAGATGCTGTCGTAAGCGGTTCCGGAACGCTTGATGGCTACAATTGTGCCTTGGAAACTGCAAAAGCAAAGGTTAGCGGACCTGGTCTGTGCCAGCTTAACGTATCCAATAATATCGACGCGCTGGTGCTGGGTACCGGACAGGTTAAGCACAAAGGGAACACAAAATCGGCCCAAAAAAAGATTTACGGTTCAGGCAGTGTTGAGCGAGCATATTAGACCATTTCGACCCTCTCGAACGGTAGTCCCGTGGACTAAATGTGGCTTTAGGGCCCTAAAAAGGCCTTAAAGCACATCTTTTGGCATTTAGTCAATTTTCTTATTACTTTTAACTGTTGATTGTCATTCTTTACTGTCCCTCTCACCCGTCCCTACGAGTAGTAGTAGCAGCCAAGTTTGTCAGTTGGCGCTAATTTAATTTTTCATTTACTTATTTTACCAATGAACATTTATGTTGCCAATATCCCTTTTAAGGCATCCGAACAGGAATTGAAGGGATTATTCGAAGAGTATGGCGAAGTATCTTCTGCCAAAATTGTTATGGACAAAGTTACACAGCGCAGCCGCGGTTTCGGATTTATCGAAATGTCGGATGACGCGAGTGCCCGTCAAGCTATCACTAGTTTAAACGGTTTCAATTTCTTGGGTAAGACGCTTGTGGTTAACGAAGCCAGACCACGTACTGACGCCCCTCGTAGTGGAGGTGGTGGTGGATACAAAAGCGGTGGTGGCGGAGGTGGTTTTAACCGCAGAAGCAATAACGAATATTAATCCATCCGATATTGTAATTAAACTGCTCACACGAGCAGTTTTTTTTTGCCCTGATTTTTCTGCTGACCAACAAGAAATTTTTAAGTACCGCTAAAAATGGAATTGAACAAAGCCCAGAAGATTATACTCGGCATCTTTACATTTTTGCCCTTCGTAGTGTTTCCTTTCATGCTTTGGCAGGTGTTCGTGGGAATGGGTAATATTTTTAGCGGCAGTGAGTCAGGCCACCC
Source organism: Chryseolinea sp. (assembly GCA_036374515.1). Lineage (GTDB taxonomy): Bacteria > Bacteroidota > Bacteroidia > Cytophagales > Cyclobacteriaceae > Chryseolinea. The sequence goes on from DASUTP010000482.1 coordinate 27,715, forward strand.
ATCCAACGGAGAAATTGCAATGGAATTTTTCGCCTTCCTTTTTCCAATCGGCATGCTGGCGTTCGGCAGCCTCGTGCTTCTTGTTTTTTATATCATTCATGCCGTTATGAATAAAAGCCTCTCCGCCGCCGAGCAGGTGCTTTGGATCCTTTTATTCGTGTTCCTTGGAATAATTGTTTTCCCCGTGTATTGGGTCATGCGAGTTTGGAATAACTCAAATAACCCTTGATTCTGACCGAATAGTTTAGTAAACTTTGTAACATCAACAAAGAATTTAGCAATGAGTGTAATTACCAGCCTTGAACGGTGGGGTAATAGCCATCGTCCTGGATTTCTCGATGTTTTCCGTTTTGTACTGGGTGCCTTTATAACCTATAAGGGACTTTATTTTATTACCCACATGGCGGAACTTGAAATGACGACTTCAGGCATTAACGTATACTTTGCAGGCATGACGTTAGCGCATTATGTTGTTTTTGCGCATATTCTTGGTGGTCCGCTTATTTTCTTTGGCCTCTTTACCCGAATCGTCTGCTTTATTCAATTGCCAATTCTTATTGGAGCGGTGTTTATGGTAAACGCGCCCAAAGGGTTTCTTTCAATCGGACAGCATATGGAACTTTGGTCATCAATTGTTGTCTTAATTGGCTTATTGATCTTTATGGTCTTTGGAGCCGGCCGTTATTCTATAGATGCTAAACGCAGAAAAGAGATGGAGGCAGCTAATCTGTGATCATCTTTAACCTAAACCGGAAAGGCATCTGATTTTCAGGTGCCTTTTTTATTTTTCTTCCTATCTTCGGCCTCGCCCAAAACATTCGCATGAACTATTTTATCGGCATCGATATTGGCACTGGCAGCACGAAGGCCGTGGCAGTAAACATTTCAGGAGAACCGATACATTCAACGCAGTGCTCCTATCCTACCTATTCCCCTGAACTTACCTACAGTGAACAGGATCCTGAGTTGATATGGAAAGCTTTCGTGCAGTGTATACTGGACCTTATAGCAAACCTTAAAGAAAAGCCATTGGGGGTCGTGCTCAGCAGCGCCATGCATAGCGTCATTCCTGTGGATGAAAAAGGAAATCAGTTGATGAATATGATTACATGGGCCGATAACAGGAGCGCTGATGTTGCGAAAGCGCTTCATGGCTCTACCCTTGGGGAAAAGATCTATAGCGAAACAGGAACACCCATTCACGCGATGACCCCCGTTTGTAAGATCAAGTGGCTGGCAGAAAAACAACCAGACCTGTTTACAAAGACCTTTAAATTTATTTCGATAAAAGAATTCGTTTGGTTTAAGTTGTTTGGCGTGTACGAAGTGGATTACTCTATCGCTTCGGCTACCGGCATGTTTGATATTGGCAAGCTTGCCTGGAACGAAAGTGCTTTAAAATATTGTGGTGTGACCCCCAGTCAGCTGTCAATGGCTGTTGAAACCCATCATTCCCGGAAAGACTTAGTTTCCAATGACTTTGAAGATCTAAAATCGGAGAATATTCCTTTCTTTATCGGCGCCAGCGATGGGTGCATGGCGAACCTTGGAAGCTTCGCCGTTACCCCAGGCGTTGCCGCGCTAACCATCGGCACCAGCGGCGCTATCCGCGTCGCCAACAGGAAGCCTACTGTGAATTTCAGAGCAATGACCTTCAATTACATTTTGACCAAGGATATTATTATTTCAGGCGGTCCCATTAACAACGGTGGCGTAGTACTTAAATGGTACATCGAAATATTCCTGAAAAAACAATTGAATTCTCCGGGGGAGTTTGATGCGTTCCTGGACGAAATGAAAAGCATCAGACCGGGCGCGGATGGCTTGATTTTTATTCCCTACCTGCTGGGCGAGCGCGCTCCTATCTGGGACAGCGACGCCAGCGGAATATTTTTCGGCATCCGGAATTTTCATACACAGGCGCATTTCACCCGTGCCGTTGCCGAGGGTATTTCGATGGCCCTCTACAGCATTGCAGCATCGATGGAAACGACGGGGCTGTCGATCGACAGGGTGCACGTAAGCGGAGGGTTCGTACAATCTGAAGAATGGCTTCAGATTCTCGCTGATATCTTCAACAAAGAAATTTGCCTTATCAATGCCGAGGATGCATCGGCCGTCGGGGCCGCATATCTCGGTTTTAAGTCGCTTGGTCTAATCCAGGATTATTCAGCCCTGAAACCAAAACAAGACGCGAGCTACACCCCTAATCTTGAAAACCATGCAGTGTATCAGAAAGCATTCGCGATCTTTGAAAACCTGTATAAGAAGATGAAGCCTGAGATGGACATGCTTCTCGCATTACGTGAATGATCTGGCATATTTGCCAGGCAATCTTTTACGCCGTACCGCGTTTTAATTCTATAATGGTTAACTCGGGAGGCATTCCGATTCTTCCGGGATAACCTACGCATCCAAATCCGCGATTAACATAGATATATTGGTTGCCTTCCTGGTAAAGACCGGCCCATTGTTTAAACCGATACTGCGCCGGACTCCAGTTGAAACTTCCAATGGTTACTCCCATTTGATAACCATGGGTATGGCCCGAAAATGTAATATCGATCTCGGGAAACTCAGGGCGGATCTGCGCGTCCCAATGCGTGGGATCATGAGAAAGCAAAATCTTAACGGCAGCTTCGTCCGTATTGAGAAGTGCTTCTTTTAATTTCCCGTATTTGGGAAACCTCAACGGTGGGCCTATGCCCCAGTTTTCCACCCCAACGATCGCTATCTTTTCACCTTGTAATTCAAGGATCCGGTTTTCATTCATTAACAAATCGTATCCCATCTGCTTGTGCGCAACGAGCATGTCCTCAAAATTTCTTCTTTTGGCAGCTGGCGAAGACCAGCCCCTGTAATTTCCATAATCGTGGTTGCCCGTCACCGAAAAAACCCCATATGGCGCTTTGATCTTATCAAAGACATTGATGTAGTCATTTACTTCATCCGTCTCCACGTTGACCAAATCACCCGTAAAAAAAATCATGTCCGGCTTCTCGCGTATCAGCATGTCTACGCCACCCTGGATTGCTGTCTTGTTGAATAGGGAGCCTGTATGAATATCCGACAGCTGACCTATCAGCATGCCATCGAATGCCTTAGGAAGATTGGGAAGGTATATTGTCCTGCGCCTGACCTGGAAATTGTGCGCACCTGAAAGAATTCCAAATGATAGTGATGTGAGGGGAATAGCCCACGAGGCGAGGGCTGCTTTTGCAAAAAATTCAGATCGCGAAATACGGTTGATATTTTCTTCATGCTCTGGATTGCGCTTCCTCCGGTAAAATCTTCTTGAGAGATGGTAGCCGCGACGCAGGTCGTCCACAATCAAAACACCAATAAGAAAGAGCTTCGAAAAATAGACGATGCCCATCCAAACGATAATCCATTGTTTTAGCTTTTCATCGGCGATGCCAATGGTATGTATCCAGGCAAAAAGCAACACCACAAATACGGTGATGCTCCAATATAAACCTCGCAGGGTTTGCTTAACAACCGCTGAGAATTTGGCCGTGGCGATGCGGATGGCCTGATACGCATAAACATCTATCGCCAATAGAATTGCCAGGACAAAAATAGCCGTCCTCAGACGGTAAAACGCTTCACCCATCGCATAAAAATAAGCAATTGGTGAGCAATTAAGTTCAGGCTCTTTTCAATTCTATAATGGTAATTTCGGGCGGCATTCCAATTCTTCCGGGATATCCGAGATATCCAAACCCGCGATTTACATAGAGGAATTGTGAGCCTTCCTGATATAGGCCGGCCCATTGTTTATATGCATATTGTGACGGGCTCCATTTAAAATTCCCCAATTCGATTCCGAATTGAAATCCGTGAGTATGACCGGCAAACATTACGTCGATATCTCCATACAATGGCCTTACTTGTGCATCCCAGTGACTTGGATCGTGCGAAAGCAAAAGCTTTACCTTCGCCTCTTCCGTACCACGGTATGCCTGATTTAATTTTCCATATTGGGTAAATCCACGTCCTCCCCAGTTCTCGATACCAATGACCGCGATTTTTTCCCCGCCTAATTCCAGGAAGCGATGCTGGTTCATCAACAGATCGAATCCCAACAGGCGATGTGCCTCGATCAGATCCTTAAAGTTCCTTTTTTTAGCTTCGATGCTTGGCCACCGGTGATAATCGCCATAGTCGTGATTGCCCGTGATCGAATAGACTCCAAATGGCGCTTTAAGCTTGTTAAAAACATCGATGTACTCCATCACTTCCGACGCTTCGTTGTTAACAAGGTCGCCGGTAAAGAAAATCGCGTCTGGTTTTTCATCCAGTACCATTTTAACGCCACCGCTAACTGCTTTCTTATTAAAAAAACTCCCAGAGTGTATATCTGAGAGTTGTGCGATTCTAAACCCGTCAAAGGCTTTTGGCAGATTAGGCAGCTTGACGACCTGCCTTCGCGTGCGATAGTCATGTGCTCCAGAGATAATACCATAGGCCATTGTTCCTAAGGGTATCGCAGCGGCAACCAACGCAGTTTTAGACAAAAACTCAGAGCGGGAAATCGCCTCGGCACCAGACGATGAAACCGAATCTTTTGAAAAGAATGACAGAGCGGATCGAACCCCTCTCGATATATCTTCAGTAAAAAGTACCGCGACAGCAAATAACTTGGAAAAATATGTAGCGAACAGGCCTGTGATAATCCACGTCTTTGTCGCAGCGCTCCAACGATACGGATCGCCAAGAAACCACGCTGTGATAGCAACCACGCTAAATATCGTCGGTACCCAAAATCCAAACTGAAATATCTGCTTCCACGGCGCCGTCCATTGTTTGCTTACGGTCACAACAGCTTGAAAAACGTAATAATCAACTACCAGGAAGAAGATTAAAAAAATAATAAGTGTCATTATCCGCGGCTTCATAACTAACAAGGTCGTCTGTATTGGAGACGACCTTGTCGACGATTTGTTGTATTCAATACTAAAATATTTCTGCTATGCAGGCACCACGCTTCCGGCTTCGCCTTTACTGCGCTCGATACTTTCTGTCTTCTTGCCAAAAAGCCGTTCCTTGAGCTTAAAGACCAGCAGGTACATCACCGGAACCAGAATCAATGTTAAGACTGTTCCGAACAACAAGCCGAATATCATGGTCCAGGACAATGGGCCCCAGAAAGCCACGTTATCTCCGCCGAAGAAAATGTGCGGATTCAATTCCGTGAATAATGTCACAAAGTCTATATTCAATCCCACTGCCAATGGAATCAATCCGATAGTAGCGGCAATAGTCGTCAGCATAACGGGGGTCATACGCGTTTTGGCGGCCTCAGCAATGGCCTCGCGCAGCGGAATTCCCTGCTTCACCAGCAGCTCCGTGAACTCCACGAGCAGAATTCCATTACGAACCACCAGTCCCGCCAGTGCCATAACTCCTACCCCAGTCATCACAATTGAAATTTCCATTTTGAAAAGAGAGAAACCGATCAACACCCCGATGATGCTGAAAATAATCTCCGCACCGATGATGAGCGGTTTGCCTACTGAGTTAAACTGCAACACAAGGATCATAAAAATCAATCCGGCGGCAAGAGCTGCAGCAACCAGCAAGAACGAAAACGTTTCGGCTTGTTCTTCCTGTGCACCGGTCATATCAACAGTTACACCTTCCGGTATTACAAAAGAATCCATGCTCGCACGAATGCTTGCATTAACATCATTTTCATTAAACCCACCCAGAACGTTTGAGGAGAGCGTTACCGTTCTTTTTTGATCAATGCGTCTGATGCCGGCGTAGCTGCTGGAATATTCTGCCGTAGCAATTGCCGAAAGGGGTACTTGCCTGACCTGGCCGTTCTTGCTCATATCCTGAAAGGTGATTGGCAGGTTCATCAATGTATTGACATCATTTCGCTGGTCATCGCGAATCCGCAACTGAATGGGATAGTCGTCATTATCGTCGCGAAATCTAGATACTTCCGCTCCGTATACCGCTGTGCCGAGCACTCTTCCGATTGACTGCGTTGAGATACCCTCACGATTTGCTTTTTCGCGATTAATCTTGATGTTGATCTCAGGTTTATTGCTTTGAAAATCCGACTTTAATTCTTCTATACCAGGAATTTGCAACGAATCGAGGTAACGTTTTAAACGTCCTGACGTCGACGCGAGCAGCTGGAAATCATCACCACTGATCTCGATGTTAATCGGCTTGCCGGTTGGCGGACCGCCTTGTTCCTGGTTAACAGAGATCTCAGCTCCTTGCACTCCTTGCACTGCCTCACGAATCTTATCCATATAGTCTTTTGTGCTCTGTCCATTGCGTTGTGAAAACTTAACGAAGGCCACAGAGACCTTGCCAAGGTGAGGGCTTCCAATGGTGCCGCCTCCTTCCATTGGATCTTCGCTTGCACCGATGGCAACGTTAGAAATGATGGATTCCACGATAGGATTATCTTTACCTACTACTTTGGCCACCCTTTCTTCAACAACGTTTGTCACGGAATCTGTGATCCGCTGATCCGTGCCGATCGGCATGCGGATATAGGTATAAATAAAGTTAGGATCACCTTGCGGGAAGAATACCACCGGTGGATTACGTATGCCGGTAAATACAATTGAAAAAATAAAAAGGAATACGATACTGACAGCAATCCAAACTGGACGATACCGTTGCACGCACCAGGTCACAAGATTTTTGTAGCGGGCCTGCACACGCGGCCAAACATCGGTTTGGAAACGGGTAATCAACCCCGCGATGAAGAAATGGTGCAGTGCGTAAATCACAAACAGGAATATGATGAAGTTACCGAATCCTTTAACGCCGACGAGGTATGACAATACTGCTATGGAGCCAAGTACAATGGCCGTAATTTTGAAACCTTTTGTGACAGTAGGTTTTTTATTATGGTCATGCTCATGAGGCTTCATGAAATCTGCTGCGAACACAGGGTTGATAATATACGCTACCAGCAATGAAGCCAATAGTGCGATGATCAACGTAATGGGTAGAAACATCATGAACTTACCAATAACACCCGGCCAGAAAGCAAGCGGAACGAAAGGGGCTAAAACGACCAGGGTACCGGAAAACACCGGAATAAATATTTCACCCGCGGCGATCTTGGCAGCTTTTCTGATCGGCACCTTTCCATTGTCGAACACCCGGTGCGTATTTTCAATGACAACGATGGCGTCATCCACCACAATCCCCAATGCGAGAAGGAATGAGAATAAGGTCATCATGTTTAATGTGAATCCAATCACCGGGAACCACAAAAACGCGATGAAGCTGGATAGTGGCACTGAAAGCCCCACAAAGATTGCGTTGGTCGCGCCCATGAAAAACATCAGTATTATCGTGACCAGAATAAAACCGATGATGATCGTGTTGATAAGGTCGTGAAGGGTTACGCGGGTGTTATCGGATTGATCAGCCGTAATCGTAATGTCGAGACCGGGAGGCAATATTGACTCCTCGTATTCTTTCACAATTTCATTGATCGCATCTGATGCCAGGATAAGATTTTTTCCACTTCGTTTAATAACGTTAAGAGTCACCACGTTTTTATTATCAAGCCGCGCAAAACTTTCCTGTTCCTTGTGTGTATCGACTACCTCGGCCACGTCCTTTAAAAAAATTTTCGCACCTCGAATTGATCCGACCACAGTGTTAGCAATTTCGTCGGCGTTCGTGTACTCACCGCTGACACTAAGCGACCTCTTAACCCCGCTCACAGAAAGCTGGCCGCCCGGAACAATTACGTTTTCACTTGCAATGGCGCCAAAGACATCATTTAAACTCACTCCTGCCAGCGCCGCTTTATAAAGATCAACGTTGATCTGTATTTCGCGGTCTAACGCTCCGACTATATCTACTCTGCGGATTTGTTCGAGGGTTTCAATACGATCCTGCATTTGCTCAGCGTATCGTTTTAACGTTTGAAGATCGTAGTCACCCGCAAGGTTTATGTTCATGATTGGCAGTTCTGAGATGTCGATCTCATACACTTCCGGATTTTTTTCCAGATCTTCTGGTAATTCGGGTATCGCGCGGTTTACTGCATCCTGCACATCGCGCTTAGCCTCGGTCACGTCAATATCCGTTTCAAATTCGATAATAACGCTCGAAGTGTTTTGAACCGAATTGCTGGTAATTTTCTTTATACCGTTAGCGACCTTAACCTCCTTTTCTATTTCCTTGGTGATAAGGTTTTCTACATCTTCAGGTGGCGCTCCCTGGTAAATTGTTAGTACGTATATCTGAGGAAATACAACTTCAGGAAAGCTTTCTTTCGGCAGCTTATTGTAAGTCCATATACCCGCAAAGCAGATGAGAACGATAGCCACGTATATACTGACCTTGTTATCAATGGCCCAACTGGTGGGCTTAAATTCTCTTTCGATATCTTGCATATTAGTAGAGTGTTGAAGAAGACAGGTATTGCGGAATGCAAAGCATTCCGCGTTTTCCTAAACTATATTTTCAAAAATTCGCCGTCGTTAAGTCCCTGGTAGCCGAAGGTTACAACCTTTTCGCCAGCGGAAAGTCCGCTAACCTGAGCCTGACCGCCATAGACACCTTCGACCTTAACTACTTTTTTCCGGGCCACAGTGTTCTTGCCTTTGGTCTCGGCCACAAAAACGATTTTCTCGCCATTTATATCCTGAATCACATTTATCGGTATCGCGATCGCGGTCGGTTCCGTATGAAAAACCACCTTCAAAACGCCTGTCATGTTCGGGCGAAGGTCCGGGTCGGAAGGCAACGCTACCTCTATTGCAAAAGTCCTCGACAATGGATCGATGGTTTTACCCACAAAGGTGACTTTGGATTCCAGGTCTTTTTTTAGTTCCGGGATAGTCACGATCACCTTGTTGCCTTTTTTGATATCGGTCACATAGGCCTCGGATACCATTGCAGTGAGCTTGAGGTCGCTTGTGTTTACTACACGGAATGCAGGTTGTCCGGGGGCAACAGCTTCACCTATTTTGGCACTGATTTCATCAACAGTTCCCCTGATCGGCGATTTGATACGAAGCATTTCATTTTGCTCCTTCAACGACGACAGCTGCCTTTCGAGACTTTCTTTGTTGGTCTTTGCCTGCAGAAACTGAACTTCGGTACCGATCTTCTGGTCCCAAAGATTCTTTTGACGATCATACACGCTGTTGGCAAGTTCCAAATTAGCCGCCATAGATTCGATGTTTGCCAGGATCACTGCGTTATCAATTTGCGCCAATGTCTGGCCCTTTGAAACCTGTTGGCCTTCGGTTACATACACGGCCATCACAACGCCCGGTGATTTTGCGCTGACAGCAATATTATCTTCGGCTTCGACACTTCCCTGCGTCTGCACGTAGTGATCGAATTTCTTCAAGGCAACTTCTGTTACGCCTACGTCTTTAGTTTTGACCTTAGCGTCCGCAGGATTTTCCGCCGCTATCTCTTTTTCCAATTGAACCACCTGCTTGGCAATTTCCGCCTGCTGCGCTTTTAATTTTTCCAGCTGCGCTTTTTTATCATCAGGGGTTGCTGCGCTGCACGCAGCCAGCAACGCGACAACGGTGATAAGGGACAAACGGGTGTAAAAGGTAGAATTCATATAGGGTATATTTTTCATTGGGAATACTTATTTAGTAGTGGATGTGACATATTTTGAAGGATCGATTTTGGCGAACGCCCTGTCAAGATCAATTTTCGATACAATTGCATCAAACAGCGCGTTGTAATAATTAACCTGAGCAGTGACTAAACTTCGCTCCGCATCAATTACCTCGATATTAGAGCCAACGCCCTGCTCATATTTTATTTTTGTAACGCGTGCCACTTTATCAGCTAATTGCATGTTTTCTTCCTGCGAGCGCAACGTCTCCACTGAGTTCTGATACGTTATGGTATTTTGCGATATGCTTAAGTCGATGGACTGCTTCAACGATGTAAAACTATTTTGATTTTTGAGCAAGGCCAGCTTCGCCTGCTGCACCTGGTAAGTGCGCTGCAGTCCACTGAAAATCGGCACCCTTAATGAAACTCCGAACGTGGAGTAGCTGTACCACTTATCCGGACCTACAAATCCGTTATCATTAAAATTGCTGTTTGTCTTAAACAATCCGGCAACATCCGGCGATTGTGTCGAGTAACCTAAATTAACGAAGCCTGACAAGCTTGGCAGCGAATAAGACATTTTATTCTTTACATCCAACTCCAATAATCTCGTTTCGGTATCCAACATTTTATATTCTATTCTATTCTTATAATCCCAGCCCTCCCGATACTCGTCAAACAGCTTTTCATTTATACTTAAGTCGCTTAGTGTACCGCTCACTGCAAGGTCCTGTTCCATTGGATAGTTCATTTGGTACTTTAATAAGACCATACTCAGGTTTTGAAGATTTACATATTTTAATCGTTCCGATTTTAAATTATTCAAGGTTACCTGAATCCTGTCGACGTCGATAGCTTCTGCAAATCCGTTTTGATTTAGGGCCTGCGTTGTCCTTAAAGTGGAGTCCATGCGGAGGATATTGGCGTCAAAAAGCGTAATTCGTTCGCGATTCACGAGAACACCGTAGTAGGCCTTCATTACGTTCTCGATAATGGTGATCTCCGTCCGTTCTGTTGCCTTGGAAGACAATTCCTTATAGGTATTGGCAGCCTTTAACCCAACCAAATAGGAACTATTGAACAGCAACTGATCGATTCTCAACCCGGCTGTCCCGCTGCTTTTTAATTGAAAGAAATTTTGGGAAGCCACGATGTCGCTACTGTTGAGGCCAGGGATGTCAAGATTAGGATTTCCATTTTCATCTTGCCCCGCGAAACCTTGAGCCGTAGCATAGGTTGCAAAGAAACGTGGCAGCTTTTGATTATGTGAGACATCCAATGACGCATCTACTTGGGGAAGACCAATTCCGCGCGTCTCCCTCACTTTCGCCAAAGCAATTTCCTCGTCCACACGTGCATTCTTGATGTCTATTGTGTTCTCAAGCGCAAATACGATACACTGTTCAAGTGTAAATCCAGCCGATGTCTGTTGGGCTTGCACCCAGATTGGTCCAACGATAACTAAGATAAATAAGGATAGTCGTTTCATAGTGGTAGAGAGAATTAATGATTAAAGTCCGGTTGCTTCGCGGTTAGTTCTTTATATTTCTGATATAACTTTTTTCCTTTATCGGTAACAATTCCGTGAACGAAGTGATCGAAGATCTGCATCTGAACCTCTGCGATCTTAAATCGCGATGTCGGAAACACGTTATCATCAAAAGGCAACTGTACAAGCTCGAGCCGCATAGCGGCTATGATATCTACATTGATTTCAGGCCGGTAGTGGCCTTCTTCAATTCCCTGCCTCAAATTTCGTATCACCGAGTCTCTGATAAATTTGTGCTTGTGGTTAAGCCACACACTCCAGGCTTTCGGATGATACTTTTGTAGATCGAACAACAACGAGGGATTTGTATCTTCTGTGTTCTTCTTCAGGCATCTAGAGATCTTTGTTAATTCATCAATTGCGTTCTTGGAGTTTCTGGTGATTTCCAGAAACTGGGCCGCCATCGTTTCAATATGCGCCTGACAAGCCATCGAAACAATGTCCTCCTTGTCGGCAAAATGCTGATACAGCGTTTTTTTCGATACCGCCAAATGACGCGATATGTCATCCATCGATATGCTACGCACGCCATACTTCATAAAAAGACTTTCCGCGGCCTTTAAAATCTTCTTCTTGATATCCAATTGTTCCAGTTGTTCCATAAGGGGGTCAAAACTAAGGAAACTTTTAACATCACAAAAGTTTCCTTAGTTTCCTTGAACGAACCAAAATCGATGAGGTTTACATTTTCCCGGGAATTTTGTGTTACTATTTTCGTCAGCGCCCTTTACAATCGTTTGAAGTCCTAAATCCCACCACTGTTGTAATGACACATGAGGTTTATTGTAATGGACACCCTAACAAAAAAATATTTTCAGTCCCTATCCGGGGGGGTGCACCATTTTTCACGCATCTTTTTCTTGAATGCCTCGCGTTCCTCGGGACTCAATGACGACATCTTTTCATAAAAGCGATGTTTCCAAAACCGTTGCTGCATACCTGAGTCGCCATAAGCATGGCGTCTGCCTCCTATCCCAAAGAATAGAATTTTTGTAAGCGCCAACAACCCCAGTGCCTGCCAATAGGAAATAATGGGGCCATTGAACAAAACTGGCACAAGCCAATTCCAAAGCAACCAGGTGACCCAGGCAAAAAAGAATATTGCCAGCACTACGGCCACCGCGCATTTCAAAAATACAGCACCTCTTTTCATGTCTTAATCATTTTTTTGGATGACACATGGAACAATCCATACCTTATAATATGCGTGCAGCCAGATATTGCCCTGGACGTTTCATAGGCCCAAATTTTAAATATTGTCATAAAGCTTTTGTAACTTCTTGCGCAGGGAAAGGATTGCATAGCGCTTTCGCGACAGCAGGGTGTTGATCGATACGTTGGTCTCTTCTGCGATCTCACGAAAACTGCGTTCTTCGATCTCGTTCAGGATAAATATTTCGCGCTGCTCTTCCGGCAATTCATCCAGGGCGTCCATTATGGCTTCCCAAAGGGCTTCCCGCAGAAAAATATCCTCGGGCGTGTTGCCCAAATCCGGCAGGATTTCCTGAAGTGTCAATGGCGCTCCATCGTCAGACCCTGACAAAAGCGCAAGGTCGGATTTTTTTGGCCTTGCCGAATCCCTTCTGTACCGGTCAATAATTTTATTCCGGGCTACGGAAAATAACCATGCGGTTACACGATCCAGCGAGTCAATCGTCTCATAACCAGCTACAAACTGATAGAATACGTCCTGAAGAATGTCTTCAGCTTCCTCCAGCGAGGACACGCGG
>DASUTP010000483.1:0-18883 GCA_036374515.1 Chryseolinea sp.
CGACAGGAAATGATTGACGAAGGACGGTCCATCAATCTAGCATTAAGCAACAGAGGAATCCGTGCGCTTGACGAAGTGGGGTTGGCATCCGAGGTAAAGAGGATCACTATTCCCATGCATGGACGCATGATCCACGCGTTGGATGGTTCTTTAGCATTTCAGCCTTACGGGAAAGAGGGGCAATTCATCAATTCCGTTTCGCGGAGCAGTCTTAACAAGTTATTGATCGAAACCGCTGAAACGATGGGTGCAAAATTCTATTTTGAACATCGCGTTGGCAACATAAATCTCCAGGACACCACCCTGACCGTTGAAGCGGAGGGCTCCGTTCAGGTTCTAAGTTTTGATTCCATAGTCGGCGCCGATGGCGCATTTTCAGCAGTCCGGCACGCAATGCAGTTTACAGACAGATATGATTTCTCGCAGGATTTCATCGACCACGGCTACAAAGAGCTTCAGATACCGGCGGGCAAAAACGGAAACTTCCACCTGGAGAAAAATGCATTGCACATCTGGCCGCGCGAAAGTTTTATGCTTATTGCTCTTCCAAATACCGATGGCAGTTTTACCTGCACCTTATTTTTTCCCTTTGAAGGAGCTCTTTCATTTAATACACTGCAGTCAGATGAATCCATCAAGGTTTTTTTCAAGGAAAATTTTCCGGATGCCCTTAAGTTAATGCCCGACTTAGTCAGCGATTTCAAGACTAACGCAACGGCTTCACTGGTAACCATAAAATGTTACCCCTGGGTCCGAAACAAATCTTTATTGATCGGCGATGCGGCGCATGCAATTGTGCCCTTCTACGGGCAGGGCATGAATGCCGGCTTTGAAGACTGCAGAATCTTAAATCAATTGCTTCAAATGCACAACGACGATTGGGCAAAAGCAATTTTACTTTTCCAAGAGACACGCAAGAACGATACCGATGCGATTGCTCAACTGGCGTTGGACAACTTTATCGAAATGCGCGATCATGTCGCGGATGCCCGATTCCTCCTTCGAAAAAAGATAGAAGCTAAACTGCACGAGTTATATCCGGATAAATGGGTGCCGCTTTATTCAATGGTAACCTTCCACGATGAAATACGATACTCAGAGGCTTTGACCATTGGCTCCATACAAAAGAAAATTATGGACGAAGTAATGCTAATGCCCGACATTGCACTTACTTGGGAGAATCTAGATTTTGAACGACTTGTTCATCAGCTTCCGGCAACTTGAAATGAAGTTTATATTCTTCGTATCGGGTCAGCACATCCTTCACGTAATTCACGGGCTCTTCGCATTTGCAATATCCTGCTTTTGAAAGGGGGTCTTTATAAAATTTGGGATCCGATTTTTTCAGAAGAAAAAATTCAACATCGCCCCACCGTTGAGAGTCTTTTCCATATTTTTCAGCAAGCTTTCTTGAGTCCAGTATGTGGGCAAGGCCGGCATTGTAGGAGGCCAGGATGAATTTCATGCGCTCCCCCTCGTCCGTTATACGTTTAGTCCAATAGCGGTCCAGGTAGCGAAGGTAATTCACACCCGCTTTCATATTTTCTTTTGGGTCGTATATGTCCTTTGCTCCGAACCGTTTCGCCGTTTCAGGCATTAGTTGCATCAGGCCTTTCGCTCCTGCCCACGATTCATCGCCCATTTTGAACTTGGATTCCTGATATACAATGGAAGCGAGCAATCTCCAATCCCATCCGAGTTTTTCGGCTCCCTCTTTAATAAGGCGATCATATTCGGAAAGTTTATTGCCGCCGAGCGATGAGTAGTCACTGTTCATTCGCATCAACGATGTGCGAGGGCTTTTGAAATAGCGGTTGTAAATAACCATAAAGGTCGGCGCCTTCTTAATGGTTGTGAGCCATTGATTAATTGTTTGCAGCAGATTTGGCGCGTTCATGCGCAGCGCCCAGGCTATTTGCTGTGGCATGCTCAGCACCGTGTTAACGTCCAGGCTGGGGTAATATGAGGCGTTGACGTGTGCCAGCATATGATCCGCTACCGTATAATCTATTTCTCCGAGGGCAACCTTCCGCACCAGCGATTCACTTTCCGAATTGATCGTGTCTTCCTGGATAATTATGTCGCCGCCCAACTCTTCCGACAAATTCTTAAGACGCATGGCATGGCTTGTTCCAGAGATCACATGAACTCTCTTCCCGATAAGGTCGACAGGGTTTCGGATTAGGTTTTCATTTACCTGATCAAGCGTCAACCGTCGCCAGTTTTCAGGTTTACGTTGTATCAACACCTGGTAAGCGTTGAAATGGGGATGGGTAAATGCCACGGAACTTTTAAGCGATTTTGTAATGGCTAGTGGAAAGGCAATGATGTCGCCCTCCCCGGAGTTGAGTTGGTCTATCGCCCGTTCAATTCCCGAAGTAACTTTGATTTTCAGATCGACTTTTAAATGTTCCGCTAAAAGTTTAAGCAGCTCATATTCATAACCCATGGGGTGGCCCTTGTATATGAAATAGCTGATTGAATTATTATCGACAAGGGCATTTATATAGCCCCTTTTTACGATTGCATCGAGGTCAAGTTGAACTTGCGGTTCGACTTTTGAGCTATCCTTTTGTTCTTGTTTGCAGGAAAAACAAGCAAAAAGCAGAAAAATCGTAAAAATACAGCGGCAACCAACCAACATAAGGGAATGAAAATACTCAATCCCTGCCAAAATTAAAAAGGAGACTCCGATGAGTCTCCCGCTAATTGGTACTGATGTAATTAATTGAAGATATATCGAACTCCGATCTGTGCTTGCCAGACGTTGTCCAGCGTAACACTCTTAATGTAAGAATCCCGCAACAACACGGTTTGTCCATCGATATTCTGAGTCGCCAGGCGGTACGACGGAACGCCGTCCGCATCGATTCCAGCCACGGTCAACGGATTAGCGGTTATAGGTGGTAAACTTGAAGTTGACGCTGTACTTTGATAACCAACACCCCAATCGTTATTCAACAAATTTCCGAAATTCAGAATATCGAGTCTGAACTGAAGCGTGTTCCTTTTTTCAAGCGCCCCGACTTTCACAAAAACTTCCTGAATAAAAGTTAAGTCCAGACGTGTTAGCCATGGATAAGACCCGCCGTTGCGTTCGGCGTATTGTCCTCTCCTCTCTCTCAGATATTCATTGCCGTTGATATACGCCTCAAAGGCGGCTTGCTGTTCTTCGGGAGTGTAAGTTACCGCCGACGCTCCCGATCCTACGGTAAGTGGCGCAAAAACGAATTCGCTTGCATTGTTGGGGATATAAATTAGGTCATTATTCTGACCATCCCCGTTCAGGTCATTGCCATAGGCATACGAAACCCTCAAGCCCGGCGACGCCACGAGTCCCAGTGAAATCATTGAAGATCCGCCAAATTTCCCGCCATACTCGACACGGTAATTTGCTCCACCCATAATACGATGGCGCAGGTCGTTGTCACCATACGAACTTGATAAATAATTCTGGCCTGCAACGGTTGCTATATTGGCCTGAACCGTGCTCCCAACCGATTGCATATCACGGGCCTGTCCATAGGTATAGGCCAGCATTCCGCCAAATCCCTTTGCAACGGGTTTCTCAATCTTTGCCGTCAACGTGTAAGCAAAACCCTTCGTATTGTTTTTTAGAACAAAAACATTTGTAACGGCCGTATTGTAGAACCGGGCAATATTGATCGTGTTGTTTGCCCCCGAGCCAGAGCTTGCCACACCGGAAGCAGGGAAGCGATCACGGTTATCAGGTCCGCTGAAGGTGCGGTCAGGTGCTTTCAGATTTGCATCAATATATCGCAGCGCCTGAAGATTTTCATTGTAAATAAATTCTACTGTACCGACCAGTCCCCATGGCAGGCGCTGGTCTACTGCAAGATTTGTCTTCCACACCAGGGGATATTTTAAATCCGGATCCGTGGCGTTTACGACGTATGGCGGCAATGTTGTGATATCCGTACTCTCCGGAATAAATTCAGCGGGATTTGTGCGGAATGGATAAGCCGTACTGTTTGACGCGCTGATCAGCGCAGTATTCACACCGTTGTTACCCAGCTGATTTGAAACCAGGACCTGCGGAATTCTTGAAACGAACAGGCCGGTACCTCCGCGTATCTGAGTAGTCCTGTTTCCCGTGACGTCGTAGTTAAAGCCGATCCTCGGCGAAACAAGAAGTCGTGCCTTCGGAAATGCTCCGGTATTTACGGTGTAATCATTGCCGTCCTCATCACGAAAAACCAATCCGGCGACAATGGGGTTATAAAAATCCGATGCCGTGGATTTATCATATGCAAATACATCAGCCCGGATTCCGCCCGTTACTTTCAGTTTTTCCGAGATCTGAAATTCATCTTGTACATAGGCACTGTAGGTCGAAACCTTCAAGACCTGCAACGGCTCAGCGCCATTGGGCAGTAACGAATACCGTAAATTATAACGGGCAACAGGCACGGGCGAAGTTGTCAGGCTTGGGTCGGCCAGGGCTGCCGTCTTGAAGTCGTCGATTGAATTATATACATATACACCATTGGACGATGGGAAAAAGACATTGTTTGCCTTGTAGAATTCATAGGAAATACCAAACGTGAGCGTATGTCCACGGCCCGCGAAGTAAGTCAGGTTGTTCGTAATATTAAACGTGGAGTAGTTTAGCTGATTGCTTGGTGTAAAGGGATCAAAGCCCACGGAGGTATAGGTTGTTCCGCCGCTTAGAATATCTATTGTTGGAAATAAGCTGTTCTTATATTCACGATCTTCGATTTGCTTATTGAAAGTTGCAATCAGGTTGTTCGCAAATTTTCCACCGAAGGTTGAATTCAATTCAGCAGCAAAAGAGCGTGTATTATCCTGAATAAGATAACCGGTATTCTCAGCGGAAATAGCCAGCGCGGAATTAGTGCGATTACCGTTACCAGCGGTGTTACTGCTATTGCTGTTGCTGATTACGGCATCCGATTCAGAATTATGATGCGAATAACGCAATGACAATTTATGGCGACTGTTGATATTATAGTCGATGCGCAACAATGCTTTATTACTATTTATTTGATTGTTAAAGTTATCGATCGCTCCAAGGTTATAGCCGAAGTTGGAGAGCATAAACTGGCTGAGGTCATTGAGGTCGGCTGCCGTTACTCTGGAGACATTTCCTGTTGCTCCCGGCTTGTCGGTGACCCAGTCGAGCGCCGGTGTAGTGCTGGTGAAACGCTCAAAATTTGCGAAAAAGAAAAGTTTGTTTTTTATGATCGGTCCGCCAACTCGAAAGCCCACAGTTTTCTCATTGATACTTACCGGAGGCAATTCTTTACCATCGGCCTTATCGCCTACCATGTCCTTTTTACTATTTCGAAAAATATAATATACCGAACCCGAGATATCATTTGTGCCGGAGCGTGTAACCGCGTTAATACCTGCTCCGGCAAAGCCTGACTGCCGTACATCGAACGGCGCTACGTTTAACTGTATTTCATCCAAAGCGTCCAGAGACACCGCTGTCGTTCCCGTGCGGCCTCCCGCCTGGGCTGAAGTTCCCAGGCCAAATCCATTATTAAAGACAGAGCCATCAATGGTAAAATTATTGAAGCGGCTATCCTGACCGCCAAAGGACCGGCCGTTGCCGTATGGGTTATATTTTACAATATCGTTGACTGTCCGACCGATGGTGGGAAGACTATTAATTCTTTCGCGGCTGAAGGAAGAAGCCGCCCCGGTCCTATCAGAGCTGAAAATTTCGTTAGCATCACCCGTTATAACGACCTCATCAAGTTGAGTACTCTCGTCGATCAGCTTCGCATTGACGTCTGAAGCGACACCAAGATTGAGGTAGATATCATCAAAGGTTTGCTCTTTATATCCGACATAACTAATTTTTACGGTATACGGTCCACCGACCCGCATACCCGGGAGGTTGTAACGGCCATCGGGCAGCGTTGTTGTACCATATTGGGTACCTGAAGGAGTATGTGTCGCTAATACAGTCGCCCCTGGTAAGGCTTCCCCGTTATTGTCAGTAACAATACCTTTCACCGACGAAGTGGTGACCTGACCAAATAACGTCGTAGCGCAACTAAATAAGATTAAAGTCAGCGATAGAAGTTTGCCCATAAATTTTAGGTTAGATGAATGCGTATCCAAAAGTATGAGAAGTGAAACACTTAAACTTTAAACCACCTTTAAATATTTCCACAAGTTGTTTACAATCTCGTAACACTATTCACTTGATGTGTAAAAAAATCTGTTACTAATTGTTTGATATGGAGTAAATTGTTGGCAGGCATTTCCAGTAATTCTAAACTTATTAATAAATGTGGCGGTTCTTTTTTTTATTCTTCTCTCTTCTATCGATTGCATTGCAATCAAAAGGTCAACCCGATCTATCCTATTATCTTCCGGAAACCGTGTCGTACGATTCGACGATCCCGACGCCTGGATCCATTGTCGGCCACGAGGTAGGAGAATGGCATGTCACGCATGACCGACTTGTCACCTACATGCAGGCACTGGATAAAGCTACTGACCGCATCAGTCTGGAAGTAACGGGGTATACTTATGAGCGGCGTCCGCTTTTATTGCTAACGATAACGTCTCCAAAAAACCATGAAAACCTTGAAACCATACGACTCCAGCATAATCAACTGACGGATGCTCAGCGATCGGCGGCCCTTGATACCAAGAAGATGCCGGCCGTATTTTACGTAGGCTTCAGCATTCACGGCAACGAGGCCAGCGGGGTAAACGCCGGGCTTCTCGTTGCGTACCACTTAGCCGCTGCCACAGGTCCCGAGATCGAAAAATTTCTCAGCAATACCATCATATTATTTGATCCCTGTTATAATCCGGACGGGATGCAGCGATTCAGCAGCTGGGTGAATTCGCGAAAAAGCAAAATGACTTCAACCGATCCTCTCGACATGGAACATAATGAAGCCTGGCCCGGCGGAAGGTTTAATCATTACTGGTTTGATTTAAATCGCGATTGGCTGGTAGCACAGCATCCGGAATCGCAGGCCCGGGTCAAAAGTTTTCAAAAGTGGAAGCCCAACGTTTTGACTGATCATCATGAGATGGGGACAAATGCCACGTTCTTTTTTCAGCCGGGTGTCCCGTCGAGGATGCACCCCCTTACGCCCGCGAAAAATCTTGAGCTTACAAAAAAAATGGGTGAATTTCACGCAAAGGCACTGGATGAACTTGGGTCACTTTATTTTACCCAGGAAAGTTATGACGATTTCTATTATGGTAAGGGATCAACGTTTCCGGATGCACAGGGTGCCATTGGAATTTTATTTGAGCAGGGCAGCTCGCGTGGGCACGCCCAGGAAAGCAGTAATGGGATCTTGCGATTTCCTTTCACGATCCGAAATCAGTTCGCCACGGCGGTGAGTTCGTTAAGGTCGATTGATGCGCTTCGAGTCGATCTGTTGGACTATCAACGTCAGTTTTACAAGGATGCCCAGGCGGAAGCGGCAAAAAGCACCATTAAGGGTTACCTTTTTGGTTCGAAGGATCTGGCGCGGGCGCTTCAGCTATCGGAGGTACTGTTGCGACAGGAGGTGGAGGTCTACAGGATTAAATCCAGTCAAACTGTTAACGGAAAAATCTATGAGCCGTCGTCCAGCTTTTTCGTTCCCATGAATCAGCGCCAGCATCGATTGATCAACGCCATGTTCGAAAAGCGACTGCAGTTCACTGACAGTCTCTTTTACGATATCTCCAGCTGGACATTACCGCTTGCCTTCGGAATGGATTATGATGAGATAAAAACATTGCCTCCGCTCGGCGAAAAAATCGACGAGGCGAAGCTGCTGCCAGGAAAACTCGTTGGCGGCAAAAGTCAATATGCATACGTGTTTGAACCAGTGGGATATTATACACCACGATCGATCTACCGGCTGTTAAGTCACGGCCTCCGGATAAAAGTAGCAACGAAAGCATTTTACAACGCAGAGGGAAAAAAATTCAGCCAAGGTTCCATTCTTCTTCCGCTGAGTGATCAAGAAAAGACAGCGGAGCAAATTGAATTTCTTATCAATGAGATTATTTCAAAAGACGGGATTGACATCTTCGCATTTCATTCCGGGCTCGATTATCAGGGGACAAGCCTTGGCAGCAGTTCATTCCTCACGCTGAAGAAACCTGAAATAGCGATGTTGACAGGCGATGGATTTTCCGCGACTGATGCAGGAGAGGTCTGGCATATGCTCGACACACGTTTTAATATTCCCGTTACCTTGATACCGGTTGACGTTTTCAACCGTTCTTCCATCAGCAGGTACAATACCATCATCATTCCGCCCACTACAGGTACCATGCAGATTTCCGAAGCGGGCAAGGAAAGATTAAAGCAATGGGTTCAGAACGGAGGGCTTCTCATTGGCCTCGAAAACGCTTTAAACTGGTTTAACACGGCTGGGCTAGGCAAATTCGACATGAAAAAGGAAGAAGAGAAAAAAGATCCGCTTCCTGCAAGGAACTATGGATCGATCGAAGCGTTCACTGGCGCTCAGGAGACCAGCGGCGCAATTTTCAACGCCGCAGTCGATCTTACGCATCCGCTCCTGTATGGGTACTACAATTCAATCATGCCCGTTTTTAAATCCAATAACCTTTTTATGGAAAAAGCGAAAAGCGCGTATGGCAACCCCGTAGTGTTTAACATGTCATCGCTGATCAGTGGATACATCTCTAAAGAGAACTACGGCCGGTTGCAGAACAGTTCGGTCGCGGGCGTCTCCGTTTTCGGTCAGGGGAGAATAATCGGCTTTACAGATAATTTATGTTTCAGAGCGTTCTGGTTAGGTACGAACAAGATCATGATGAATGCCATTTTTTACGGAGCAACGATCAACGCCGCGTCCGGACGGTAGCGTCCGGACCGTTCATTATTTATGGATATGCCGCTAATTTTAATAATTTTAGGGCAACAACTTAAAACATTAATGCATGCGGACATTTTTGGCATTTCTTTTTTTGATGGCAGTGCTATCGTCTCAGGGGCAGTCCATCAAAGTGATGACGTACAATATCAGACTCGATACGCCAAACGATAGCGTCAATCAATGGCCAAAAAGGACGCATAAAGTATATGCGCTGATCAGGAAATACGATCCCGATCTTATCGGACTGCAGGAGGTGCTTCATCACCAGTTGACCGACCTTCTCGAAAACCTTCCTGCGTATACCTACATCGGTGTGGGTCGTGACGATGGAAAAGCAAAGGGGGAATATTCCGCAATATTATTTAAGAAAGACAGGTTTAAGGCAATCAATCAAAACACATTTTGGCTTTCGGAAACCCCTGAGGTACCGGGAAGCAAAAGTTGGGACGCAGCCATCACGCGTGTGGCGTCGTGGGGTACATTCAAAGACTTGAAATCGAACAAGGAATTTTTAATGATCAATACACATTTCGACCACATTGGCAAAGAGGCGCGGAAAAACAGCGCTTCACTGTTGAAACAAAAAGCATCTGAGATTGCCAAAAGTTATCCGTTGATAATCACCGGTGATTTCAATTGTACCAGAGAGGATAGTCCTTATGCGACCATCATGGATCCGAACGCAATTGCTTTAACGGACCCCGCACCTGCAAACCCACCCGGCACGTCTTGCGGCTTCAAAGTGAATTCCATCCCCTGTAGGGCAATTGATTACATATTTCATTCCAGCAAGCTGGCCGCAAAAGACTACATGGTTATAGAGGATAACGACGGCAGATATTACCCGTCAGACCATTTGCCTGTCATGGTTAGCGTGACGATCCGGTAAAGCGCTTAGATTTTTTTCAGGCGACCAGCAACGAACTGGAATAAGTGGCAACCACCTCTTCAAGGATAGCCATAACGTCATCGAACGTTTCTACCTCGACCAGCCTTGTCCGGAAGGGTTTAAAGTCGGGGATTCCTTTAAAGTAATTCGCATAGTGCCTCCGCATTTCAAAAATACCCAGTCTGTCCCCCTTCCACCGGATGGAAAATTCAAGGTGTTTCTTTGCAGCCCGCACCCGTTCCGTCATCGTGGGCGCGGAAAGCTTTTCACCGTGTCGCAAAAAATGTTTTATCTCATTAAAGATCCAGGGATAGCCAATGGCTGCCCGACCGATCATGATCCCATCCACGCCATACCGGTTCTTATACGTTAAAGCTTTTTCCGGCGAATCGATATCGCCGTTACCAAATACAGGGATCTGCATGCGGGGATTTTCCTTAATGCCGGCGATAAGGCTCCAGTCTGCCGAACCTTTATACATCTGAACGCGCGTACGGCCGTGGATCGTCAGACCCTTGATACCGATGTCCTGCAACCGTTCGGCGACTTCCACTACATTTTTTGTTTTGTCATCCCAGCCCAACCGTGTTTTCACCGTAACAGGGAGGTGAGTGCATTTCACAATCTCCTCCGTCATTTTCACCATTTTTGGAATATCCTGAAGCAGGGCTGCGCCTGCTCCCCGGCAAGCAACCGCCTTTACCGGACATCCATAATTGATATCTATCAGATCAGGATTCACAGCGGTGGCGATTTCTGCCGATTGAACCATGTTTCCTATATCTCCACCAAAAAGTTGAATTCCGATAGGCCGCTCGTATTCGAAAATATCCAGTTTCTGCCTGCTTTTCGCAGCATCCCGGATAAGGCCTTCGGAGGATATGAACTCGGTATACATTAAATCAGCGCCGCCTTCCTTGCAAACCGCACGAAATGGCGGATCGCTTACATCTTCCATGGGCGCAAGTAATAAGGGAAAGTCGCCTAATTCTATATGACCTATTTTTACCATATTTGGCGCAAAGATAATCAGGATTTAGTCAATGTCTGTTCCAAATTTAGTTTCCGACCGTAAGCCGCTAATTTCCCTGTTGATCATATTGTTAAATGTTTTTTTAGGATTTGTTGTCGTTGGTCCAGTCTTAGGTCTGGGCGTTGCCTCGCTGTTTTATGAAGGGAACCTTCTGAATGATATTCAAAGTCCCGACAACCGGCCCGGGATTGTGTTTGCGCTGCTGATTACGCAAAGTATCGCTACGTTTGTGGGGTTGATTCTTTTCCCGGCAATACACCTGGTCGCGGTTGAACATAAACGCATCCCTCCTTTTTTTCCTCCTCAGCAAAAAATATCTCTTGTTCTATTTCTCGTGATGGCCCTGGGCCTGACCTTTATGATCGCCATCTCGCCTATGGTGGAATGGAATATGAATCTCAAATTTCCGGAGTTCCTGAAAGAATTTGAAAGCTGGGCGCGCGAAGCGGAAGATAAAACAGCTCAACTCACAAAGCTTATGACCACCTTCGACTCTGGCATGGACCTGATGATCGGAATATTTGTGATTGCCCTGCTTCCCGCAATAGGCGAAGAGTTGGTCTTTCGAGGCATGTTTCAAAATGAGTTTTACCGTGGCACCGGAAACATTCATATGGCTATCTGGGCATCGGCTATTATCTTTAGCGCGATCCATTTTCAATTTTATGGTTTTGTCCCGCGGCTGCTGTTGGGGGCATTGTTCGGGTACCTTTACTTTTGGTCCGGTAACCTTCTCGTTCCAATGTTCGCACACTTTTTCAATAATGCCTTTGGCGTCATTATGATCTATCTGCACCGACATGAACTAACGGACCTGAACGTCGAAGACAACACCGCGGCACCACTGCAATATGTTATTTTGAACATTGTGCTAACAGTAGGGCTACTGTATTTTATCTGGCGACACTACCAGCAGGTCCCGAATCAAACGACTGATACATCATATTAATTTTTTATTGGAAAAAGCCGTACTCTTTTTTGTGAAATCACCCATCTCAAAATATAATAACCTTACCCAACGAATCATTACCGGTTTGCTTGGATCGGCCGGCATAATTGCCGCTATATGTATCAGCGAGTGGCTGTATGCAGCCGTCTTCTTTATTATTTGCTTGTTTGCGTTACTGGAGTTTTACAAACTGGTGGGTCTTGACGGTCACGTTCCGCAAAAAAGCTTCGGCACTTTGTGCGGCATTTTGATTTTTGTCCTTTCATTTTTCATCGAGCGTGGAGATTTATCCGATCGATATTACTTTTTGATTTTCCCGATTGTATCTTGTATCTACTTGATCAAGCTTTACAAAAAGTTCGAAAGAAAACCGTTCACGAACATTGCCTTTAATTTTCTGGGGATATTTTATGTAGCCGTACCGTTCGCACTTTTGAACGTCGCAGTATTTCAAAACGGAAGTTATAATTTCGAGATCATTTTTGGATTGCTGTTTATCCTGTGGGCAAGCGATACCGGGGCGTATTTCGCGGGAACATTTTTAGGCAAGCGAAAACTTTTTGAACGTATTTCACCTAAGAAGTCGTGGGAAGGTTTTTTTGGAGGAGCGGTACTCGCGATGATTTTTGCCTATGGACTTTCCCGTTATTTCCATTCTTTAACAGAGGGTCAATGGCTGATCATCGGCATCATCGTGATCGTTGGAGGGACGTTTGGCGATCTTGTGGAATCACTCTTGAAAAGAAGCATCGAGATAAAGGATTCGGGTACGAGCCTGCCAGGGCATGGGGGATTTTTAGACAGGTTTGACGGACTTTTTATAAGCTCACCCTTTATCGTCGCTTACCTGGAGATCTTCTAAACTATGGCTACCTGGTACACCAAACTGAATGCGTACTTCGATCGGAAAAGAGAGTACGGAGCATTTTTTTTGCGCTTAATTATCGGATGGCGCCTCATCGACGGAACTGCGGACAATGTTTTTAGCTGGCATCGGATGCTGGAATTCAGGGATTTTCTGGAGCAACATCACGTGCCTTATCCCCTCATCGCTGCGCATGTTTCTGTTTATGCTCAGTTTATTTGTGGAATCCTGTACATGCTGGGTTTGTTCATACGCCCTGCCGCAATCATTATGATCATTAATTTTATTGTGGCCCTGGCCCTTGTACATTGGGGTACAACATTCCAGCAGTCGTTTGAACCGTTGATGATGCTCTTTGGCTCAATCGTCTTTCTGATACATGGACCGGGAAAAATTTCGCTCGAAAACTTCCATCTCTTCGACAGTAAAACGCGGCGCTAGCATAACTTAATTTTCCCGAAAATCAGTATCGCCAAATTTCCATAATAGTGTTTTGTCAATCGCCAACGCTTTGTTTTGAAAAGCGAAAGCGATGAAGGATTTTTCTATCTTTGCAACCGTTTTCGGATATCATTTTTAACACCTTTCAAGAATGGCTTCGGGAAATCATCCAAAATTATTTTTATCTTCTGACGAATCTCAATAATTCAGTATGGCATACATAGAACCCGCTCCTTTAAAAGACAAAGAAAATCCATTCGAAGCCATGATGTCGAGGTTTCATAAGGCCTCACAAATTTTAGGGCTGGAGGAGGAGATTTACAATGTTTTAAAAAATCCGGCGCGACAAGTTATCGTGTCGCTACCCGTAACCATGGATGACGGGAGCATAAAGGTATTTGAGGGTTATCGGGTGATTCATTCCACCATCCTCGGTCCTTCAAAAGGCGGAATACGATTTGATCCGCATGTGAACCTTGACGAGGTGAAAGCACTGGCAGCGTGGATGACCTGGAAATGTGCCGTCGTCGACATCCCCTATGGCGGCGCCAAAGGCGGCGTAACCTGCAATCCCCGGGAAATGTCAACGGGTGAGATCGAGCGCCTGATGCGGGCCTATACCCAGGCGATGGCGGATGTATTTGGGCCCGACCGTGACATTCCTGCGCCCGACATGGGTACAGGGCCGCGGGAGATGGCATGGCTGATGGACCAGTTTTCAAGAAACCAAGGCATGACAACCCATGCGGTGGTTACAGGGAAGCCGTTGGTAATGGGAGGATCCCTTGGAAGAACTGAAGCCACGGGTCGCGGAGTCATGGTGACGGCGATGGCTGCTATGGAAAAATTGAAGATCAATCCATACAAAGCGACGTGCGCGGTTCAGGGATTTGGGAACGTAGGCTCCTGGGCTGCCGTGCTGCTGCACGAGCGAGGATTGATTGTCCAGGCAGTGAGTGATCTGTCCGGTGCTTACTACAACGAAAAGGGAATGGACATCGCAGCGGCGATTAAATACCGCGAGGTAAACAAGGGATCGCTCGATGGATTTGAAGGCGCGCAGAAGATAACCAACGAAGACCTGTTAACGCTGCCTGTCGATCTTTTGGTACCTGCAGCAACCGAGGATGTTATCACCCATATCAACGCAGCAAATATCCAGGCGAAGTTGATTGTGGAGGGGGCGAATGGACCTACTTCTTCAAAAGCCGACAATATTATAAACGAAAAAGGAATCGTCGTAGTGCCGGATATTTTGGCCAATGCCGGCGGCGTAACAGTTTCATATTTTGAGTGGGTACAAAACAGGTTGGGATATAAATGGACGGCCGACCGTGTCAACAGGAGATCCGACCGCATCATGAAAGATGCGTTTATCAACGTGTATAAAATAGCCCAGGAATATAAAGTGCCAATGCGGATCGCTGCCTACATGGTCGCCATTGATAAAGTCGCGAAGACCTATAAATATCGTGGCGGATATTAAGGATAAACCACCGTACAATTCATATTTGCTATTCGCTAATTCAGTTAACTTTTGTAGTGTTGCAGTGTTGATTAGGTAGTCACACTTTTTTAAAGTTGATCAATAGCTTTTTATCATGACCATACACAAGGAAGGCCGTTTATTATTATTCGTTTTACTCGTCGTACTTTTTGCCCTGAATTGGGTGATTCTATCTTACTTTCCGGAAAGTGGCTGGCTTCAAAATAGCGTAATTCTTGCGAGTGTGATTTTCTATTTGCTGATCCTGCAGTTTTTCCGTAATCCAATCTTTGCCATTACCGCAAATGATAAACATGTTCTTGCTCCGGCCGACGGCAAAGTTGTCGTGATCGAGGAAACTGAGGAAAATGAGTATCTAAAAGGCAAAAGGAAACAAATTTCGATTTTCATGTCTCCGGTTAACGTACATGTTAATCGAATGCCAGTAGCGGGCGTGGTGAGTTTTTTTAAGTACCACCCTGGCAAATACCTGGTAGCGTGGCATCCTAAGTCAAGTATTGAAAACGAACGAACCACCGTGGTGGTGAAAATGAATGATGGCGTCGAGATATTATTCCGGCAGATTGCCGGTGCGTTGGCCAGGAGAATAAAGTGCTATGTAAAGGCCGGACAACGGTTTCATCAGGGGCAGGAGTTTGGCTTCATAAAATTTGGTTCACGTGTAGATATTTTCCTTCCCTTAGACGCTAAAGTCGCTGTTTCCATTGGCGACATAACAAAAGGTGGCCGCACCATCATTGCAGAGCTGCCTTAAATATTTGTCCGAAAGGAAATGCCTGTAAGATTAATTGCTAATTACTGTAATCTCAGCAGGCATTCGTCGTTAACTTTGCGGCAACCAATCCACTGGTATTATTTTATTGGGGACCTAACACTCGTTAATTGTGTTATTCTATCTACATTTAAAATTCTATTAATCAGTTTATTACCACCTACCAAAAACTTCTCAAGCTTTATTTGATACCATGAAGAATTCAAACGCGATTAAATTTTCATCGAACAGGGCAGATTTTTTCTCAACGCTCAACCAACGCGTTAACGAATATTTTAAATCGAACAATATCAGCCGGTATGCAAACAACCAAATGCGGATTAAAACTGTATTTATGTTTGCGTTGTTCTTCGCCCCTTACATTTTGATGATCACTGAAACCGTTACGAATGGGTGGGCAATGTTTGCGCTTTGTATCCTGATGGGAACAGGCGTCGCCGGCATCGGTCTCGCCGTAATGCATGATGCAAACCATGGATCCTATTCAAATAAAAGCTGGATCAACAACTTTGTGGGATATTCACTCAACGTGATGGGTGCGGGCGCTTTTAACTGGAAGGTACAGCACAACGTCCTTCACCATACTTATACGAATATTCATGATGTAGATGAAGACATCAGTCCACGCGGAATACTTCGAATGACCCCGCATAGCGAATGGAAATCCTTCCATAAATTTCAGCACATTTATGCATGGTTTGTTTATGGACTGATGACTTTAGTTTGGGTCGTTATGAAGGATTTTGTCAGGCTAACGCGATACCATCGTGAGGGATTAGTGAAAAAACAAAAGGCTGATATCCGGAAAGAGTGGGCTATTTTGATTGCCACCAAACTTATTTACGTCGGATACATTTTAGTTATTCCAATGATGATGCTTTCAATCACCTGGTGGCAATGGCTCATCGGGTTTGTTTCGATGCATTACGTCGCCGGTTTTATTTTAGCCATCATTTTTCAACCGGCCCATGTTATTGACGGTACAGAGTTCCCAATGCCCGACGAAAACGGAAAAATGGACAACAGCTGGGCTATCCATCAGCTTCACACCACAACAAATTTCGCCAACGACAGCACTTTATTTTCCTGGTACGTGGGTGGATTGAATTTTCAGGTTGAACATCATTTGTTTCCAAATGTGTGTCATGTACACTACAAAGAAATTTCCGCCATCGTAAAAACAACGACTCAGGAGTTTGGCCTGCCCTATAAATCCGAGCGAAGATTTATTGATGCGCTGGTCGGACACGGCAAGCTTCTCAAAGAACTCGGCAAAAGGCCAACCCTGTTTGTGAACCACTAATTCCTGTCTTTAAAGGAAACGAACACCGATCTTTCCACCTAGCCACATCTTCAGGTTAATATCGTTGCTGAACGTTTTGTCAGAGATGAAGTGCGGTTTGTAATCGGTAAAAAGTGGTTGGTACTTATCATAAGTTGTATCGGTGATGTATCCGTTAAGCGTCGCGCCGAACGTCACTCCAAAATTTTTAACGATCTGAAAATCAAGGCCGACATAGAGCTTGTTGATCAGGTTGATCGCCTCTATAGACTCGCCATAAACAACCTGGTTGGCGGTGAGATCAACGTTAAGGCTAAGCTTCCGTGATAAACGAGGGGCTGTTCCAATGCCGTATCCAAAAGTCCAATGCGTCTCCTCATCCTCAAAAGTATCCGGCTTCGCCCCCACGGTAAGAATGTTGTAAAATTGCCTTACCCCGGTTCGAAATGCCAAGTTCGTGTAAAATACTTCATCGCCGGATACCTCAATTTTATGGTACCCTTTTAGTACAAGACTAATTAATCCGATAGGTACACCGTCCAGGCTATCGGTAACGTTTATAAGTCCCACCTGAGCGCCCTTTACTTTCGTCGCGTAGTTCAGAAGACCGGAGACTTGTGCGCCCCTGATTTCACGAAGAGTAAAGTTTAGCAGGCCGGAAACCTGCGCGCCGTTAAAGTTCCCAACGGTAAAATTTGTTAAGCCGGCCACCTGGGCGTCACGCGAATCGTGCAGCGAAAAATTAAAAAGTCCCGCAACATGTGCACCCTCTTGTTTTCCGATGGTGGCGTTGCCAAGTCCGGCGAGATGTACGCCACGTGAGTCCCGGAGTGTGAAATTCACTAATCCGGCTCCCGAGACCTTGTTGGAAGAATTTCCATTAAGATTGACCATTCCGGCAAACTGATAGCCGTTTACGGAATCACGATTCATGTTAAAAATTCCGGCCAGCTGGACAAGCTTCATCTTTCCCCCAACGGCATTAAAAATACCAGCAAACTGTGAACCCGTTACGTCGCCACGGGCGATATTGAACAAACCGCCAAACTCCAGCTTTTTTAACCCGAGCGAATATCCGCCAAATAAATTTAATGAATAGTCATTGATAACATTTCCACTTAATTTGTGATTGGTCCCCACAAATGGAAATACCGAAAATTGAAATTTCCGGTATAACGTATCTTGTATATTTTCCATGTTTACAGCCTGGGGCGATCGGACCTTGGTTTGCCAGAACCGTTTTAACTTTAGCCTAACGCTATCGGCCAGCGCATTTACTTTGTCGGCATGTTCACGCATCTGAATATTGATGAGTTCCCGTCGGTCTGTAGTCACGGCGACCAGGGTATCTGTGTAATTCATTTTGCTAACCGCTAATTTGATTTCCTCGCCGGAGGGCTGCTCCACTTTCAGTTGAAAGTAACCGTACGAATCGGTTACCGTTGATGAAAGTGAAACAGGATCATATACGCTTACATTTTGAAGCCGCTTACCGGTCGACTCATCTACGACATAGCCTGTGAGCACCCGGTCTTTGTCATCCTCTGCTGGGGCTTTGGTAAGTATCACGTATTTGCCACGTGCCTTATACTGAATTGCTCCACCGAATATCCGATCGAGGACTTCGCGCACGGTCTTCCCGGCGAAGCTTTCGCTCACCACTTTACTTGCATCGATTATGCTGGGACTGTAAGAGAATGTAAATCCCGCCTGGGCTGAGATTTTTTTTAGTGCAACATCGAGCTTCTCCCCTTCAAACGAAATGGTGATGGTTCGTTCCAACAATGGAACAGAATCATCATACGTTGCAGCCCGGCACAGCGAACAGCTCAACACTAAAAGCATTGCTTTCAAAAAGCTATTAAGCAAGGGATGCTTATTACTGCTCACAACCTGGGCCGTCTAGCCTGATTTCGCCTCCTGAATCCTGAAGTGTAAGTCCCAACGTTTCGGCCATAACCGCGGCGATTTCGTCAATGTTCTCCTGATTGAACGAAACAGTCAGACGGCAGTTCTGCAAATTTTCACCCAATACAATTTTTTTATCGTACACACGATTAAGCGCTTCGACCGCACTTCTCAAATCTGTATTGCTAAAACTGAAAAATCTTGTTTTGTAGGCCAGCACATTTTCTTCGGGCTGTTCAATGGTGAACTCCTTCGTCGTTTTGTTATAGATTCCTTTCCCATTTGCTGATAAATAAATCCCCGAGTCCTTGTCTGTATAAAACATCACCTTTCCTTCTTCCACAACAACTTCGACGGTATTATCTTCCGGATATGCCTT
>DASUTP010000484.1:0-14423 GCA_036374515.1 Chryseolinea sp.
TTGCTAAAGTATAAATTGCCACGGTTTTTTCAGTAGAGGCTGTAAAATCATCCACAATCATCAACCCATACATTCAAATGAATGGAGGGGTATCGACACGGGGTGCTGCTTGACGTTATACAAGCTGGGCTTCCATCACGATCTCCCTGGTCACATGATAAAACTCCTTGTGAATATTGAAGGGTATATCGTTTGTTTCTTTTTTGACGTAACTGCCATCTTCCCTCATGATGTAGGCATTCTGATTGTCCTTGAGGTTGTAACGAAGGTTATTGATGGCTTGCTTCTTTAATATTTCTTCATCCAGCAAGAATAGCGATTCTATTCGCCGGTCAAAACTGCGAACCATAGCGTCTGCACTTCCGATATAAACCTTGGGACTTCCCGCGTTATGAAAGTAATAAATTCGCGAATGCTCCAGATACTCTCCAACGATGGATATAACCTCGATATTTTCGCTTAAACCTTTCCTTCCCGGCCGCAGGCAACACATGCCTCGCACTACGAGCCGTATTCTTACACCAGCTTTTGAAGCCTCGTATAACTCGTCGATAAATTCCTTATCCTGAAGGGAGTTCAATTTAATAACAATACCTGCCGGAATTCCATTTCTCGCGTTTTCGGCTTCCCGCTTTACAAGGTTGCAAAGTTGTATCCTCATATCCCTGGGCGAGGTTATAAGGTTTCGATAGGTCGACGGCTGCGAATGACCCGTGATAACGTTAAAGAACTCCGATACGTCGTTGGCGTATACCTCCTTTGTGGTGAGCAGCCCGATATCAACGTATAGCCTTGACGTAGTTTCATTATAGTTTCCGCTCGAAAGGTGCACATAGCGGTACACCTTGTCTTCCTCCTCCTTGCGAACGATGAGAAGGAGTTTCGTATGTGTCTTTAAACTGCTGACGCCATAAATTACAAAACATCCCGCCTTTTGCAGCCGCTGCGCCTCACGCAAATTATTCTCCTCGTCGAAGCGCGCCTTCACTTCAAACAATACGGAAACGTGTTTTCCATTCTCCGCCGCCTTCAGCAATGCAGAGGTGATGCGCGATTCCCGCGCAACGCGGTAGATAGTGATCTTAATCGATAACACATGTGGATCATCCGCTGCCTTTTCCACCAGCTCGAGCACCGGCTCCATCGAATTGTAAGGATGGTGCAACAGAATATCCCGCTCCTTCAGGACCTCAAAAAGGTCGCGTGTACCGTGCTCAGGAAAGTTCAACGGCTTGATCGGCTCTGGCAGATGAGCGCGCTTCGCCTTGAATTCCTTATGGTTGATAATCTGCATCAGGCCTGAAAAATCGATCAGGCTTTCCGAAGGCGTATAAAAAATATTGTGTTCATCGAGATCCCATTGAATCCGCAGAAGGCGCATCATCCATGGATCTGGATTCGATTCCACCTCCATTCGAACTACCCGGCCCGTTCTTCTTGTTTTTAATTTAATACGCAGGTCCTCCAGAAAGTTGGACTCAATATCCTCACTTTCATCCAGTGTAAAGTCTCCATTGCGGTTGATGCGGAATAAATTTGTACTTATGATTTCAACGTTTCGAAAAAGGGAATGCACATTGTTCCTGATGATCTCCTCAATCGGCACAAACTGAAGCGTCTCACCCTCCCAAACCTCGTAAAACCTCGGAAGGTTCTGTGGAACCTGTATGAAGGAAACCTTTTGTTGATTTTGATTCTCCGTTGGATTTCTCGATACCACGCCCAGCAACAGCCTGTTATTCATCAAGATTGGAAACGTATGATAGCTATCGAAGACCATCGGCGTCAGCATCGGGAAAATGGTCTTATTGAAATAATCGTTTACCTTCTGCGTGTTTTCAACGGAGAGATCGTCAAAGCAGACAATAACGAACCCGTTGCTTGGAAACAAGGGACGTAAATGATTCTTAAAATATTCACTCTGATCGTGGCAGAATCGTCTTGTTTCGTTGAGCAGGTGAATACGAAATGGCTCCTCTCTCAAGCCACTATAATCAAAACGCTCTTTCCCATAATCGATATAGTTGTACAAACTTCCCAAACGGATGGTACAAAATTCGTCCAGGTTGGACGATGTAATCGACAGGTATTTCAGCCGGTCGAAAATGCTTCGATCAGTGTGCATGGCCTGATCAAGAACACGGTAATTAAATTTGATCCAGCTTAGATCCCGGCTTATATAATTACTTTCCTCAATCTGGTGAGCAATTCTTTCCACTGCAACTCCATCCTCCATAGAATTCCGCTAAAAATATGATCTAAATATCAACGCGGGCATACTTCGCGTTCTTTTCAATAAACTCCCGGCGAGGCGCCACCTCGTCGCCCATTAGCATGGAAAACAAGTGATCAGCCTCTGCTGCGGATTCTATGCTAACTTGCTTTAGCGAACGTTTTGACGGGTCCATGGTGGTGGTCCAAAGCTGCTCGGGATTCATTTCTCCAAGACCTTTATAGCGCTGTACACCGACAGAGTCTTCTTTCCCCCCTGCTAGTTCTTTCACGATAGCTGCTCTCTCTTCCTCTGTCCAGCAATAGCGCTCTTCGCGACCTTTTTTCACCAGGTAAAGCGGAGGAAGGGCGATGTACACGTAGCCGTTTTCAATCAGATCCTTCATGTAACGGAAGAAAAATGTCAATATCAGGGTGCGGATGTGACTTCCGTCGACGTCGGCGTCAGTCATGATGATAATTTTATGATACCGGAGCTTATTCATGTTAAGCGCCTTATCGTCATCAGGCGTTCCGAACGTTACGCCCAACGCGGTAATCATATTTTTAATTTCCTCGTTGTCGTAGATCCGGTGTTCTTGTGCCTTTTCAACGTTTAATATTTTGCCACGCAACGGAAGGATTGCCTGAAAATTTCTGTCCCTGCCCTGCTTCGCTGATCCACCGGCAGAATCACCTTCCACCAGATACAACTCACAAATGCTGGGGTCTGCGCTTGAGCAATCGGCAAGTTTTCCAGGAAGCCCTGTACCCGACAGCACATTTTTTCGCTGCACCATTTCGCGCGCCTTTCGCGCCGCGTGACGTGCCTGCGCCGCCAGAATAACTTTGTTGACAATTAACTTGGCGTCACGCGGATTTTCCTCCAAATAATTTTGCAGGACCTCACCTACTGCCTGGTCTACAACGCCCATGACGTCGGAATTTCCCAGCTTGGTTTTGGTTTGGCCTTCGAACTGGGGTTCTGCCACCTTTACCGAAATAATCGTGGTTAGCCCCTCGCGAAAATCATCGCCGCTGATATCGATCTTAACTTTATCCAGCAGGCCCGACTTATCGGCATAATTTTTTAATGTACGTGTCAAAGCTCTTCGAAATCCGGCCACGTGGGTTCCGCCTTCGTGCGTGTTGATGTTGTTGACATAAGAGACGAGATTTTCCGTGAACGAGGTATTGTAACTCATCGCCACCTGAATAGGAATCCCCCCCTTGTCGCTTTCGATATAGATCGGTGCCTGGATGAGCTTCTCACGGGTTGCGTCGATGTATTCAACAAATTCCCTAAGACCGCCCTCGGAATAAAATTCGTCACTCCGCGGTTCACCTTTCTCATCTTTTTCGCGGAAGTCCCTTAGCGAAATCCTGATCTTGGGATTTAGAAATGCAAGCTCGCGCAAGCGTGTTGCTATGGTCTCATAGTTGTAGTCAGTAACTGAAAAGATTTGCTTGTCGGGCAAAAAATGAACGGTCGTGCCACGCTTTTGCGACGAGCCGATCACCCTTACCGGGTATTTCGGCACGCCTCGCTCATACTCCTGTTCAGAAGTTTTTCCGTCGCGAAACACTGTAACATGAAGCATTTCCGACAGAGCATTTACGCAAGAAACCCCAACACCGTGTAAGCCTCCCGAAACTTTGTAGGTGTTTTTATCAAATTTACCTCCGGCGTGCAGCACAGTCATCACCACTTCCAATGCCGATCGTTTTTCCTTCTCGTGCAGATCGGTGGGAATACCCCGACCGTTATCTTCCACCTGGATAGAATTATCCTCGAGCACCGTTACCTTAATGTCGTCACAATAGCCCCCTAACGCCTCATCAATTGAATTATCGACAACCTCCCAAACGAGATGATGTAAGCCCTTTATACTAACGTCTCCGATATACATTGCAGGCCTCTTGCGCACCGCCTCCAACCCTTCTAAAACTTGAATATTATTGGCTGAATAATCAGCCGGAACTTTACCTGTGTTATCACTCATGTTAACTTATTAGAACCGTCAAAAATAATGCTTTTGAGCTTATAAAGAGAGATTATTTCCGACAAATATTAGTGCCCTTTTTGGCATTTTCGGGGCCCGGCAAGAAGAGTTTCCTGCTTTCTGAACAACGTTAAATTCCGCCTCAGCAAGATTTGATTAAATGGAAGAAGCGACTAGTCTCCCATTGGCAAGCGAAAGTCTTATTCGTTCATCAGCTTGTCGCGACCTTCCATAAGATCGGCCCGGAGGGCATCGGTTACAGGAGGGTAATCAATTTTCAATGCCTTGAATTGCTGGTAGATAACACCTGCGATAGCAAGCCTCGTATACCACTTATCGTCTGCTGGTATGATATACCACGGCGCATGCTTCGTTGACGTCGCGCTGATTGCTTCCTCGTACGCAAGATGATAGTCATCCCAACGCGCTCTCTCGCGCAGATCGCCGATCGAAAACTTCCAGTGTTTTTCGGCGTCATCAATCCGCTCCAGGAATCGCTTTTTCTGCTCAGCTTTGGACAGATGAAGGAAAAATTTAAGAATGATCGTTCCGTTTTGACTGATATTTTTTTCGAAGCGGTTGATTTGTTTGAACCTTCCGTTCCAAAACTTTTTACCGATGTGATTTACCGAATCTAATCCCGGCAATTGTTCCTTCAATAATAATTCCGGATGTACCCTGGTGACCAATACGTTTTCATAATGTGACCTGTTGTGGATGGCGATCTCCCCCCGGGCAGGAAGCGCGATGTTGTGTCGCCACAAATAATGATGGTCCAGCTCCTGCGGGGTAGGTGCCTTAAAACTGTACACCTTAACCCCGAGTGGGTTAAAGCCGGACATAATATGTTTTACAGCGCTGTCCTTACCAGCGGCATCCATCGCCTGCAACAGTATTAACACGCTATATCGATTTTGAGCGTAAAGTTTTTCCTGAACCTCGGCAAGGTGCCGACGACCGACTTCCAGCAATTTGACTGCCTGCGATTTCTGCAGCGTCTTTCCTTCGTAGGCTGTGGAATAATTTTTCAAACTGACCTCTGAACCAGGTGTTACTTTTAGCCTGCTGATTTTAACAAAGTCTTCCTCTGAAAGCATAATCGTCGATCTACGTCCTAAAATATAAAATCAGGCATGATTTATTCACACACGCACAAATTAAACTTCCTTTCGTCCATTTTGAAACGGCAAAATTTAATTAAATAAACCACCTGAAATCGATTGAATAGCAAGAATTTTCAAGTAAATTCATCTATCCAACAAAACCCAAATGCTATGAAAACAATCGCCCGAATTTTCTGTGTATGCATCCTGGTTTGTAGTGTGGTTTCGACGTACGCTCAAAAAAATGAAATTGAAGCAATCAAGAGCTTAATCGAAAAAGAAACCCAAGCCTTTAACGAAATCGATTATAAAACGTGGGCCTCGACCTGGTCACAAACTCCCTATGCTTTTTGGTCATTTGCGGATACCACCGACGTTAATTCGTTTTCCGGATGGCAAGCTATCAATGCTGCATTTACTGAATATTTTCAGACTGCTAAACCCGCGAAGGTCACGATTGATCGGAAGTGGCTGGAAATAAAAGTCTGGGGTAACGCTGCCTATGCCCGCTATACGCAAATTGTTCATGATAACACTGCCCGCCCACCTCAAGCTCAGGTTCGCCTCCTGGAAAAAGTAAAAGGTGACTGGAAGATTGTTCTTGTAACTGTTATAGCCATTGAAAAAGATAACGAGCCTAAACTATAACATATACTGTTAATATTGCCGGGATCGTAGCATAACGAGCGTGCATGCTTCCAGTACTTCTACGCCTTGTTGCTCAGCACGATTTTGAAATTCTTCGTTTTCTGTTCCGGGATTGAAAATAATTCGTTTAGGTTTCAATCTCAGCAAGTAATCATACCATTCGGGCTGCCTATGCGGCCCAATGTAAAGGGAAATGGTATGGATATTTTCAAGAGCGGGCTTCTCCCGAATGTTTAATATTTTATTTCCCGCTACCTCTCCCTTTTTAATACCCAGCAGTACGGTCTCATGATTATATTCCGACAGCATATTTGCCGCTAAAAATGCGTATCGCGAGGGATTAGGCGTGGCTCCAACTATTACTGTTTTTTTCAAGGTGCTCTTTATGAAATTAAACACACTACCAAATACTATGTTATTGAACCGGTAGTCTAATAAAGCATTCCAATTCAAATAAAGTGCATACTTTTACCGCTTTACTTCCCGTTTATGAAAAATTATCTGTCGATTTTCCTCGTTTTAGTGGCCGCATTCGGCATTCCGGCCCAAGCACAATCCAAAAAAGCAAACAGCTATCAGTATACAGTCGATCTGACGAAGGTGGTAGATGACAAGGTAAAAGTCGAGCTGCTTGCTCCTCGTATTTCGTCTTCGGAAATTACCTTTTACTTACCCAAAATTATTCCTGGTACGTATGCCATCGCTGACTATGGACGATACGTGGTTGATTTTGAAGCTTTCGATAAAAAAGGTAAAGCACTGCCATTCGAAAAATTAAACGACAATGCCTGGAGGATCAAGAATGCGACACGGCTGCATAAAATCACCTACTGGGTTAACGACTCCTATGATACCGAAATAAATGGCCCCAAAATCTTTGAACCGGCAGGTACCAATATCGAAGAGGGTAAAAACTACATCATTAACAACGCAGGCTACTTCGGTTATTTTGAAAACATGAAGGAAGTACCGGTTATTTTGA
The DNA here is from genome assembly GCA_036374515.1 of Chryseolinea sp. GTDB lineage: Bacteria > Bacteroidota > Bacteroidia > Cytophagales > Cyclobacteriaceae > Chryseolinea. The sequence goes on from DASUTP010000484.1 coordinate 6,948, forward strand.
ATGTGCTCCGGTCAAAGGATTTGTATGGTTCGACAGGACTTATTCCGCAAAAGTCAGGAGAGCCCATAACTTCCGCGAAGCTGGAAAAAGGATCCACACCAACGGGTCAACTGGTTGACACCTATTTGGCAGGAGATTACAATGAACTTATCGACTCGCCGCTCATGTACAGCAAGCCTGACACCGCCATTATTAAAGTTGGAAATACTGAAGTATTAATCGGGTCATATTCTCCGTCACAAATGGTAAAGGCAAAGGACATTGCCAATAGCGTGCGCGAAGTGCTTCTGGCGCAAAAAGAGTATCTCGGCGGCACCCTTCCTGTGAACAAGTATGCCTTTATATTTTATTTCACAGATAAGCCTGTATATTCTTATGGCGCGCTGGAGCACTCTGGTTCTTCATTTTATTTCATGCCAGAACGCCCGATCGAAGAGATGAATCAGCAGCTACGTGACTTTGCAGCGCATGAATTTTTCCACATCGTGACACCATTAACCATCCACTCGGAAGAGATTGATAATTTTGATTACAACGATCCCAAAATGTCTCAGCATTTATGGTTGTATGAGGGCGTGACGGAGTATTTCGCAGGCAATATGCAGGTAAAGTACGGTCTGATCACTCCCGATGAATATCTCGATGTGTTGCGTGAAAAAATTCTTACCGCTGAAAGTTTCTACGACACCGTTCCCTTCACGGATATAAGCAAATTCACCCTCGCGGAGTACAAGGAGCAATATTATAATGTTTATCAGAAGGGGGCGCTCATTGGAATGTGCCTGGATATCAAACTTCGGGAACTGACCGAAGGAAAATATGGTCTTCAAAATCTCGTTGCTGATCTCTCGAAAAAGTATGGCAAATCAAAACCTTTTGAAGACGCAAAACTTTTTGACGAAATCACCGCGCTTACAAAACCAGAGATCGGTGAATTTTTAAAGAAATATGTAGGTGGTCCCGAAAGACTTCCCATCAAGGAAATTTTTAACCTTGTTGGCGTAAACTATACCGAAAGTTTTATAAGCCCGGAAGTTACATTGGGCTTGGAGAGTAACGCTGTAACAATTACAGAGGAAGGCGGGTCGCCGAAACTTGCTATCGCAAACGCCCAGTTGCTGAACGGACAGGGCAAAGCCCTTGGGTTTCAAGATGGCGACGTTCTCATTAAGATAAATGGAGAGGTCATCCCCTATGATGATCAGTTTAAGAACTTTTTTGAACGCCAGCAAAGGGGACTTGCCGTTGGAAAAAAACTTTCTTATACCGTGTTGAGAAAAACTGAGGCCGGTGATTCGCAGGAAGTAGAATTGACGGCGGATATCATGGTCGTTGACCGGGAAGTGAAACATTTGTTGAGCTTCAATGAGCAGGCTAGTCCAGCCCAGTTAGCATTGCGAAATGCGTGGATCAGCAAGTAGCTAACCTATTTTAATTTCTTTGCCACGGCGTCCGCGCAGCGCTCTCCATCCATTGCTGCGGACACAATGCCACCTGCATAACCGGCTCCTTCGCCGCAAGGAAACAGACCTTTGATCTGAGGATGCTCCAGCGATACCGTGTCGCGGGGAATTTTCACCGGTGAAGAAGTGCGACTTTCCACCCCCACGACCTGAGCGTCGTTGGTCAGGAAACCTTTCATTTTTGCACCGAAATTCTTAAAGCCTTGCTGCAGCGCCGCAACGATATCTCGCGGCAAAACCTCCCTCATGTCCACGCTGCTCAAGCCAGGCTGATAGGACGTCTCGAGCAATGTGGGCGATACCTTGTTTTCGACGAAATCGACCAAGCGCTGAGCGGGCGCGGCTTGTGTTCCTCCCGCCACTGTACAGGCTGTTTGTTCAATGGATGCCTGAAAATACAGTCCGGCAAGTGGCCCGTGGTCTTTAAAGGTTGCAAAGTCACTGCCATCCACCGAGACGACAATACCAGAATTTGCAAATTTTGAATCCCTGCGGGACGGGCTCATGCCGTTTACAACGACCTCACCAGGCGCTGTAGCCGCCGGCACAATAAAACCGCCGGGGCACATACAAAACGAGAAGACTCCCCGCTCCTTGCCCTGGACAGTGGCTTGGTGGACCAGCGCATAGGAAGACGCCGGCAGATAGTCACCACGACTTGGAAAGCAATGGTACTGCGCCTGGTCGATCAAATTTTGCTGGTGCTCCACTCTGAGCCCAAGTGCAAACGGCTTAGCCTCCAGCAGAATTTTTTTGCTATGCATTAATTGAAATATATCGCGGGCCGAATGCCCGGTCGCAAGAATGACTGCCTCGCCACGGATATAATCACCGTTGTGCGTAACCACGCCATGGATGACGTTTCCCTCTAAAATGAAATCCGTTACCTTTGTTTTAAAATGCACTTCACCGCCTGCATCTAAAATTGTTTGACGAAGATCCGCCACCACCCTCGGCAACTTATTCGTCCCGATATGGGGATGAGCGTCGAAAAGAATTTCATCGGTTGCCCCATGTGCCACGAGGATTTCGAGAATACGTCTTACATCTCCCCTTTTCTTCGAGCGCGTGTATAGCTTACCATCAGAATAAGTGCCGGCGCCACCTTCGCCAAAGCAATAATTCGATTCCGGATTAACGATATGATCTTTATTTATTGCCGCGAGATCCCTCCTTCGCGCCTGCACATCGTTGCCACGTTCCAGGATCACTGGCTTAAAACCTAACTCGATCAGTCGCAATCCGGCAAAAAAGCCGGCCGGTCCGCTGCCGACAATAATAACCTGCTTGCCATTCGTTACCTTTCGAATGATTTTCTGAAATGAAAGCTGAGGCATTGGCTCGCCGTAGCGAATAATTTCGCACTGTAGGCGGACAACCACATTTTTTGATCGCGCGTCGATGGACCTTTTAACGGGATGTACGAAAACGCTTCCATCCTGTCTTAGGCCGAGCTTGCTGTAGAGCAGAGTATTAAATTTCACTTCATCGAAAGCCTCTTCTGGCTTTAGGACGAGTTCTACGATCTTCATTTCTAATCTCAAATTCCGGTTTCGAAGTTCGTTACTTTGGTGGGCTAGTCAGCCAAATCAAAATTATATGGGCAGAAACGCTGACCCTCGAACTACAAACTTCGGGCTAAATTACCGGAAGGAAAAAACATTTCCTAAGTTCAATCCAAAGTGGAACGTTTTGGAGAATTTATCCTGATTTACGTCGTCAAAGTACGAAGCAAAATTCGGATCCACATCAAATCCGCGGTACCCGATATCGCCTGACGCAAAAACGTCAATGGTGAAACCCGTCGAATTGTTTCGTCGCATTATGCGGTAGCCCAAGATAAGGCCCCATTCGATCCGTTGTTCGATCGCGTTGAAGGTATAGATATCATCAGGATACTGACCGCTTGTTTGCATAGCATTTTCAAAATGGCCAACGTTTGTGAATCTTACCTCATGACCGAAGTACCACATTCCCGTTTTTAACGGGTTATAAAATTTCTGCTTGATGCTGATGCTGTAACCCCGCTCGTAATTCTTACCAGGCGCAACATTTGCATCTGCTGTGAAAAAAGGATCTCTTATTCCGATAAATTCGAATTCGTGTCCCATTCGCTCCTCCAGGTAGAATTCGATTCCAATGGGCAATCTTCCGGCAGCAAGCCACAGGGGATTTGTTCCGAAAATGACGCCTTGAAATTCATTGACATGAGAGTCGAAGTAACGGAAGTGTTTTCCTTTTGTGATTTTCTTGTCGATGCTGCTTTTTCCGGCGAGCTCGGTGATCTCCTTTCCTAACTTTTTGTCATCGTAGAATGGTTTATAGTATCCGGACAGTTTTCCGTCATTCTCGTAAATTTCCCACGTGCCGGTTTTCAAATCATCTTCGAGTGTTCCCTTTGTCTGAAGATTTCCATTAGGAAAATACCCATAGTAAACACCTTTTCCTTTATCGAACTCGCACGTGCCTTCAATTTTGCCGTCTTCATAATAGTATTCCCACTTTCCCTGGCGTTTTTCATCGACGATGCCACCCTTGCGCCTGAGTTTTCCGCTGGGATAGTACTCACGATATTCACCGGAACCCTTTTCATACGTAATTTCATTTTGCACGGTACCTCCGTTTCTTAGTGTTTTCCAGTACCCATCCCGTTTGCCATCTTTAAATTCACCTGATGAATTAAGCGTGCCATCTTCGAAGAAATATTCCCACTTACCAGTAGGCTGATCGTTAACGTAATTTCCGCGGGAAGCTATTTTCCCCGATGAATAGTAATTCGACCACACGCCATTTTTCTTTCCATCGACGAATTCGCCCTCATCCTTCAGCATTCCATCTTCGGCAAAATACCGCCAGTAGCCGACGTTGCGCACGCCTGACCTCGGCCCTTCACCCAGCACCTTTCCGGAGTGAAAGTATTCTGTGTACCTCCCAAAATCGTCGGTATATTCAATTTCCCCTTTTAAAGCACCATCTTCAAAATAGGCCTTCCAATGTCCGATGCGCTTATTGTTTTTGTATTCGCCAAATTCCTTTACCTGGCCATTCTCATAAAAAGTCTTCCATTCTCCCTCGCGGTTCCTTCCGTATATTATACCTTCCATGCTTTTTTGGCCACTTTCAAAAAAGTACTCCCAGAGACCATAATTTGCACCCTTGAAAAGAATACCCCTCATCTTCAACTTACCGGTTTCATAAAAGAATTCCCAGGTACCAGACGTCTCGTTGTCGGCAAATTGTCCTTTTGATTCGATGTTTCCGTTGAGGTAATACGATATATAGCGTCCGTGAAGGATATTTGTAATCGTATCCTTTACCTGGTAGACCTCCTTGATGTTTTTCTTCTCCGGATCGTGGTAGGTCTGGCGCATGAAGCCTTGTGCAAAAATCTGCGAGGCGGCAGCACTAAAAAATAAAAAAGTGAGTAAAAAAGATCTCAATACCAGTGTCTTAGCCGGGGGTAAAGATAAAGAATTCTGCGGTTTTTTTCGGCGGCCGTAAGCCAGGTAACCAGCAGCGGTTGGCGTATATGCAACATCAGGCGACTGATTGGACATCCGGTCGTCGGATTGCTATTGGAATCGCCCGGACGAAATGAACTAATTTTGTATATAGCTGTAAACTAGTCGCTTAGCAACAGGGTTCTCAGGTCAATGCACTCCCGCCAAAACCCCTTTTCCCCAATCGGCAAGCTCCTGTTCGCTCCACAATTCCGGGAAAAACATGACTCTCTGAATACGTGACGGCAGATATTTCTGCCAGTTCGTGCCCCCTGTTGCTTTTATTTCTTTTTGGTTTTTCTGAAGGTAGTGCCCTGCTGATTTCAAGTGTGCGAAACGCCATTGAATATTCGCAAGCGTGTCAAAAAGCCTCAGCCGCTCCACGATCTCCTCGCGCTGCCCCGAGCTGGCGAAATGGCGTTGAAAAATTTGCAGCAGGTTTTTTTCCTTGTACTTGACTGCTGCGTCACGAAACGTTGCATTATACTTGGCTTCAAATTGCTGCAGCGTCAGTGTCTTTTTTCCCGAGGCAAGCTCGGTTGCCCCGCTACGCCAGTACAGTTTGTCAAGCAATACCTCCAGTTCGGAATTTTGCAATCCTTCACGCTCATCGATGTTAACCAGGTTGATCATATCGGTCGAGGCGATCTCGATAAGCCGGTATTGCGCGGATTGAAAGCCGCTAGCCGGGAGCAATGCCATCCGGAATTTAAGGAACTGCTCCTTTTCCATTCCGACTACCATGATTTCAAAGGAATTTACGAGATTCTGAAAATAGCGGATGATCCGGTTGATCCTTTCAAGAAAAAAAGCCGCATCGATATTTGGGCGATTGGAGATCTGTTCCAATTCCAGCAATACCATTCGAAAGTATAATTCTGTAATCTGGTGATAGAGAATAAAAACCTTTTCGTCGGGGAAACTGGTTTCGGGTGTCTGCAAACTGAGCAAGGTATCCAGGTGAATGTAATCCCAATAGGTCAGGTAATCGGAATACAACAGGCCATCAAGATAAGAAGACAGGTCCTGCCCCATCACATTGTATTTCGCTTGCAGCTTTTTTAATTGCTCAAGCAAGTGCGCATCGACGTTTTCTCCCATCTTTGAATGATTTTATTCCGGACAACCTTTCATGTTCCTGCAAAGTGCGCCTGTTCCCCAACAGGGCAGCCAAGAATTAACGTATTGTGTTCGCATTCGAAGCTTGATTTGTCCAGTTTGCGTGAAAATTTCCAACATATCGACTTAAAAGGCAGAACAGCATTTTAGTTGTGTAAATTTGGGGCCATAGTTACGAATATTCCAAATCATTATGTCAGCCAACACTCCATCGTCCACCACAAAATCAAAAAAATCCTTAAAACAGGATCTATTTGAGCACCCCGACTTTTACGCCATCGATGAATTGCTCAGCGACGAGCAAAAACTGATTCGAAGCTCCATCCGAGATTTTGTGAAACGTGAAATTTCACCCTATATCGAGGACTGGGCTCAGCAGGCTCACTTCCCCCGGGAGATCGTAAAAAAATTCGGCGATATCGGCGCGTTTGGACCTACCATACCTCCCGAATATGGCGGCGGCGGGGTTGACTACATTTCCTACGGAATATTGATGCAGGAAATTGAGCGAGGCGATTCCGGAATGCGATCAACTGCCTCCGTGCAAGGCTCGCTTGTAATGTATCCAATCTATAAATTCGGATCCGAAGAGCAACGGAAGAAATACCTGCCGAAGCTTGCGTCTGGTGAATGGCTGGGATGTTTTGGTCTCACTGAGCCCGATCACGGTTCTAACCCTGGAGGCATGGTGACCAATTTCAAGGACGCCGGCGATCATTATATTCTCAATGGCGCTAAAATGTGGATCTCCAACGCGCCGTTTGCCGATGTTGCAGTAGTGTGGGCAAAAAACGAACAAGGCAGAATTCACGGGCTCGTCGTTGAAAAAGGAATGCCCGGTTTCACAGCACCTGAAACTCATAACAAGTGGTCATTACGTGCAAGTGCCACGGGGGAGCTTGTATTTGACAATGTCAAAATCCCTAAAGAGAATTTGTTGCCCGGAAAGAGTGGTTTGGGAGCTCCATTGATGTGCCTGGATTCAGCACGATATGGAATCGCATGGGGCGCCATAGGCGCAGCAATGGACTGTTATGAGTCGGCGCGCAAATATGCCCTGGAAAGAATTCAATTTGGAAAACCGATCGCCTCTTTTCAGCTCGTTCAAAAAAAGCTGGCCGAAATGCTGACAGAAATTACGAAGGCACAGCTCGTTAACTGGCGATTGGGAACGTTAATGAATGCGGGAAAAGCCACAACGGCCCAGATCTCCATGGCTAAACGAAACAACGTGCATGTAGCCCTGGAGATAGCGCGTGAAGCAAGACATATGCATGGTGCGATGGGCATCACGGGTGAGTATCCCATCATGCGTCACATGACAAACCTTGAATCGGTGATAACCTATGAAGGTACAAACGATATACATTTGCTCATCCTGGGAAATGAGATCA
>DASUTP010000485.1:0-16505 GCA_036374515.1 Chryseolinea sp.
GAACTTTTTGTAATAATATTTATTGACGGCGTGAACACGGGGTGCAGTCAGTGCAAGCATCCAGCGGATGTCTCCGGCGGATACGAAATGCCAGGTGGGTCGAAGCAGGTGAGTTCGGAGGATCGTTCCATCATTAAAGGAAGTTTCAATTGCGCGATCATCGACATCCTTAAGTCTGAGACCCAGTGCCCATTTCGCCATTCCAAATTCCTGAGACTGCACGGCAGCCAGCCAGCAAAGAATTTCTTCGGCCTTCTTAAATTTAGTATTCGCAATCTGCTGGTTTGCAAGCCGAAGGCGGACGATGTCTCTGGAATTCATTCTTGAATTAAAGAAAATTCAAAATTCTGATATAATGATTTCTTGCTTAATCAGGCTAAGCCGGAGCAAGCAAAGTATTTTTGCTGTTTTATGCTGACTTACTAAATTTAAACTACAAAGTAACAAAACCGAGCACGAAGTCTGATGAGAATTTTGTTCCTGTTAATTTTCACGCTTTCCAACCCGTTGATGATGCTTGGACAGACATCGTCGAAGTCGTGGATAAGGATAAATCAGCTTGGTTATCCGACAGGACATGTCAAAGTTGCTGTCCTTGTGTCGAAAGAAAGGAAGTTTATTTCAACGTTCGAACTGGTCGACGCAAAGACGTCGAAGACTGTATCGACTCTCAAAGCAGGGAACGATTTCGGCGCGTATGGCCCATTCGTTAGCACATACCGGCTGGATTTTTCCGCATACAAAACAAATGGCATTTACTTTTTGAAAGCCGGTGAAATAAAATCACCCCAGTTTGTAATTTCCGGGGATGTTTACGATGGTACCGCGGACTTCGCATTACGATACATGCGACAACAACGCAGTGGCTATAATCCTTTTCTTAAAGACTCTTGCCACACGAAAGACGGTTACACTGTTTACGGGCCAATGCCGGACGGGACCTATGTCAATGTTTCGGGAGGATGGCATGATGCCACGGATTATTTGCAATATGTCACCACTTCGGCAAACGCTACCTACCATCTGCTTGCTGCTTCGCGTGATTTCCCAAATGCGTTTTCTGATCAGTATCACGGGAACGGACTTGAAGGCAAAAATGGCACGCCTGACGTCCTGGACGAAGCCACCTGGGGATTGCAATGGCTCGTGAAAATGCATCCGAAAGAAGACTGGATGTTTAATCAAGTGGCTGATGATCGCGATCACATTGGTTTTCGTTTGCCGACCAATGATCCTGCTGACTACGGATACGGAGAAGGCAATGGGAGACCTGTCTACTTTGTATCCGGGGAGAGTCAAGGGTTAGGGAAGTATAAAAACCGCGCGACAGGCTCTTCCTCCACGGCGGGAAAGTTTACCAGCGCATTTGCGCTGGGCGCACAGGTGTTGGAGAAAGAGAACCCTGACTTAGCTAAAATTTTGGCTGCAAAAGCAGCATCTGCCTATAAATTCGGACTGGCCAAGCCAGGCGTGGCCCAAACGGCGCCAATGAAAGCACGATATTTTTATGAAGAGGACAATTGGGTTGACGACATGGAGCTTGGTGCTGCTGCGATGTTCCAATTGACACGAAACCCGGATTATGTCTCACAAGCCTTGCAATTTGCGAAACAGGAAAAAGTTACTCCCTGGATAGGAGCGGATACAGCCGTGCATTATCAGTGGTATCCGTTTCATAATTTCGGTCACTTCGAGCTGGCCAAGGTAAGTGACGAAAACAGGAGAGAACTTGTCGGCTATTACAAAGAGGGGATTGAGCGCGTATGGAAGAAAGCAAAAGGGAATGCGTTCCTTCGTGGCGTGCCATTCATATGGTGTTCGAACAACCTGACCACGTCATTTGCAATTCAGTGCTACCTCTACCGGAAGATGAGCGGTGATGAAACGTACTTGCCATTGGAACAAGCTTGTGTGGACTGGTTATTTGGTTGCAACCCCTGGGGTACCAGTATGGTCTATGGATTGCCAGGAAAAGGCGATACCCCCGTCGACCCGCATTCATCTTTTACGGTACTTCATAAGTTTCCGCTAGACGGGGCGTTGGTTGACGGACCGGTTTCCGGTTACATTTTCAAAAGCTTGTTAGGGCTGACACTGGCCGATAAAGACGAATATGAGGAATTTCAGTCGGACCTGGCGGTATACCATGATGATCACGGTGATTATAGCACTAACGAACCGACCATGGATGGCACAGCTTCATTGATCTATTTGTTAGCGGCACACGAAAATGATTCCCGGGAGGTTGGAAGCGCAAAAAAGTAGTAGATTCAAATGGAGCGATCGTCAGGGGAGATGTTTCAAAAAAAGAAATTGCTTTGGTATTTACAGGAGATGAATTTGCCGACGGCGGAGTGATCATCGCAGAAGTTTTGAAAGCAATCGATGTGCGAGGATCATTTTTCCTAACTGGAAATTTTTATAAGAACAGGGCGTTCAAACCGATCATTCAAAGGCTGAAAAAGGACGGTCATTATTTAGGAGCGCATTCAGACGAGCATCTTCTCTATGCGGATTGGCGGAAGCGCGACAGCACATTGGTGACACGGACAGAATTCAGGCGAGATCTCCGCAAGAATTTCAGGCGCATGAAATCATTTGGAATAAAAAGGCGCGAAGCAAAATATTTTCTGCCACCCTTTGAATGGTACAATAACACCATCTCCAGATGGACAACTGAAATGAATCTGGCCCTCGTGAATTTTTCCCCTGGAACACGGACAACCGCGGATTACACCTATCCCGGAATGAGCGGATACAGGACGTCCGACGAAATCTATCGCTCGGTTACGGATTATGAAAGTCAAAGTGCGCAAGGCCTGAATGGATTTATTCTGTTGACCCATATCGGTACCGATGACAGGAGAACAGACAAGTTTTACCTGAAGCTCGATGGCCTTATCAGGGAATTAAAAGCCAAGGGCTACTCATTCGTAAGAATAGACGAGATGTTGGATTGAACGAGGCTATCTTAAACAGGGAAGCAGGGGCCTTTAATTCTCGTGGAAAGTTGAAGTGCATAATAGTACACCGAATTTACGCCTGGACGATGCGTTGAGAGCGTATAAAAGAGTACAGTGTGCACGGATCGATTCCAGTAAAAATATTACCATTTCACCCGAATCTATTTTTCAATTTGATCCTGCAAAGGCTTTGCTTCAGGCTTGATCGCCCGGATCCGGCTGAGGGTTTCCGCAGTTATTCCCAGATAGGATGCCAAATATTTTAACGGAACCCGCTGGGTAATCCTGGGGTATTGTTGCAAAAGGTTCTGATACCGTTGTTCGGCAGAGTCAAGGAGGAAAGAAGCTTCCCGCATCTCCTTTCTAATGAACATATTTTCCATACTGAGCCTTCCTAACTTTTGCAAACTTGGATATTTGTCGAACAAACGAAACAGATCTTCTCTGCCGATGCTATAAAACCAGACTTTTTCCATGGCGATGATGTTGAATCTTGAAGGCTGTAGCAAGCTGAAGCTGGCATACGACCCGCAGAATGAATTTTCGAAATTAAAATCTTTGGTTATTTCATCACCATCCTTCAGGAAATACAGGCGAACGTATCCCCTAGTTATAAAACCTAACTGCCGACAGATTTCCCCCTGGCGCAGAAAGTGTTCTTTTTTGTCCAGCTTTCTGGGTTCTATTATTTTCTGCAGGTCATTCCACGCATCGTCATCGAGCGGAACCTGTTTTTCAAAAAACCATCTTAATTCTTCCCCCATCGCCTGGTGGTTAACATCACAAATTCTTGATGTACCTCAAGAATTGGAAGCTTGTGGCTTGCTTGTTTTGTGTAAGTTAAAAATAAGAAATTATGATCGTAATTAAGTCTCTTCGACTGCTGCAGGGGTTAAGCTACATGCTGGTCACCTCCCAGGTTCTTTTTTATTTGTTTATTTTATCAGATGCGCTAAAAGCTGTTTCACTGGCAAGCTATTTTGAGCAAAGAAAGGTGATTGATTCTCTGATGATAAACCGTTTCAGGGCGATGTACTATTCGTGCCTGGTGCTGACCTTGCTGACTGTTGGCGTTTCAGCGATCGAGCCCACATCAATCTTTTTTATGTCTGCGGCTCTCGCCCTGATATTTTTATCGGTCGACCTTTTTATTACTATCAAGTACAGCTTACCGTTAAATGCTTTGTCGCGCCTGTATGGCACGAGTATTCAAGATGTGAACTGGATCCACGTAAGGGACCGGTGGTTGTCCTGCATGAAGTATCGTGGCATCGCTATAACGTTGGGGATGGCATCGGTGCTGGCGGGCCTGGTTTTTGAAAAACATTGAGTACAACCAGCCGTAATATGTTGCTGTTGATAATCCGCGCGATTTTGTGGGAACATGTCCATGAGGACGTTTCCCCGTACGCTTATTGAATTGCCAGGCGAATTTATAATCGGAATTCGCCGCTTAAAGCGAAATCGTTGGGTATAAGGAATTCCGCAGCTCCGGTTAAAGTTTTCCATCTATCTTTCGCATTTAAACAAACCGCCTGCAGGCTTTGAAGGGCAACTTTGTATGAATTTTAGAATGTGCATAAGGCACGGAAAACTTTTAATGCTGATACTCGCAGTGCCGATGATGCTAGGGAACGTGAGTGACGCTTACGCCCAGGGGAAAGGCCAGATTAAAGGGAAAATTTTGGATTCCCTTTCCTCAGCTCCCGTAAGTTTTGCAACGATCAGGGTATTTTCTACCGACGACAAGAAATTGATCAATGGAGATATTTCTCACGATGCCGGTGATTTTTCAATTGAATTGCCGTTTGGAAAATACTATGCGGAAATAGATTTCATGGGTTACGAGTCGCGAAAGACGGGCGATTTTGTTTTATCGCAAGGGAATCCTGTGTATGATTTCGGAACCATTAAACTTGTCACGTCAGTAAGTACGCTGGACGAAGTGGTCGTACAGGCGGAAAAAAGCTCCATGGAGTTATCGCTTGATAAAAAAGTGTTCAACGTCGGCCAGGACTTGGCAAATGCTGGTGGCACAGCCAATGACATCCTGATGAACATACCTTCTGTTTCTGTCGATCCTGAAGGGGGTGTAAAACTTCGGGGAAGCGACAACGTCAGAATATTGATCGATGGCAAACCTTCCGGCTTGGTTAGTTTTAAGGGGGGTAGCGGACTTGCCCAGCTGCAGGCCAGCATGATCGAGCGCGTAGAAGTAATCACAAATCCCTCAGCGCGCTACGAAGCAGAAGGAATGGCAGGCATTATCAACATTGTTTTGAAAAAGGAGCGCAACCAGGGGTTTAATGGATCCTTTGAAGTGATCACCGGCCACCCAACAAATCTCGGTGGCGCAGCCAACCTGAATTATCGCCACAAAAAAATCAATTTTTTTATCAACTACAGCATTGCCTTTCGTGAACAGCCTGGTGGCGGAAATTTATATCAAGAGCGCTACAAGGAAGATTCGACTTTTATTTTAAAACAGCAGACCGACGCGTTGATCACGGGCTTCAACACCAACATCCGTGGCGGCCTTGACTATTTTTTTAACGAGAAAAACATTTTGACCATGTCGTATCTGTACCGCAGAAGCAACGCGTCGCGGGTTACCGACATCGTCTATGAGGATTACCTCTTCAACGATTCCAATATGACGGGCTTCACCAAGCGGCGGCAAGACGAAGACGAGATCGAGCCCAATTCGGAATATTCGTTGATCTATAAAAAATCGTATGAACAAAAGGGGCACGAGTTGCTCGCAGAAGTAAAATTTCTTGATAACTGGGAGAGCTCAGATCAATGGTTTACCACAGAGGTCTTTTCGCCGGACGGTACTTCGGTAGACTCTAGATTGGAAAGGTCTTTAAACGATGAGTTTGAAAAGCAATGGTTATTCCAGGTGGATTATATCAAACCCATTGGCAAGGAGGGCAAGGTGGAAATGGGTGCGCGTTCTAGTTTCCGTGACATGGTAAATGACTATTCGGTAACGAGACAAAACGAAGATGGAGAGTTTGTTCCTATCACGGATTTAGAAAATATCGACCTGGACAATGTGTTCGTATACGATGAAAACATTCATGCGGTCTATGGAATCGTTGGAAACAAAACCAAAAAATTATCTTATCAGGCAGGTTTGCGTGCGGAATGGACGGATGTAAAGACTACGCTGGAAGAAACTGGCGAAGAGAACCCGCGAAAATATTCAAACTTGTTTCCCAGCGCCCACCTGACGTATGATCTGCCCAAGGAGAATGCTGTTCAAGTAAGCTATAGCCGGAGGGTTCGACGCCCGTTTTACAACGACCTGAGTCCTTTCATGACCTTTTCGGATAGCCGGAATTATTTCAGTGGAAATCCCGACCTGAATCCTGAGTTCAGCAATGTCTTTGAGCTGGGGCACATCAAATATTTTGAAAAGGGCTCGCTGTCTTCATCGGTATATTATAGGGACACGCAAGACAAAATTGATCGCATCCGTACTGTCGACGATGATGGAATGTCAACTACGCTTCCCCAAAACCTGTTGTCGGAAAAAGCGGTGGGCGTCGAGTTCAGTAGCACTTACGCATTGTTTTCATGGTGGAAGTGGGATGTAAACTTCAATTTTTTCCACGCCGACATTGATGGCACTAACATTGACGAGGCCTATAAAACTTCGGCTTACAGTTGGTTCGCGAGACAGACATCGCGCTTTACATTGACAAAGGGTTTTGACATCCAAGTTCGGGGCAACTATGAAGCGCCTGCAAATACAGCACAAGGCAAGCGTAAATCGCTTTATTATGCGGACCTCTCCTTGAGCAAGGACGTGATGAAGGGTCGCGGAACGATCAATCTCAACATTCTCGATGTATTCAACACGCGCAAAATGAGATCGATTTCGGAAGGAGCTAATTTTTATACGGAATCGAACATGCAACCGCGCAGAAGGCAGATAAATCTGACGTTCAATTACCGTATCAAGCAGGCAAAAACGGCGAAGAAGGTATTGGAAGAATAGGCGAACCGATCCGTTTTGAATTATTCAAACATAAAAAAAGCCTGTTGTTGAGACAGGCTTTTAAGTTTTAGATTTTTACTGGCTTAGCTGCCGCACGCCTCACACCCCTCGGGATTGTCCAGCGAACATGTCATGTCGGCGCGTTTTTGATCGTAATCTTCCCCTGTGGCCTCGTATGGTATGGTTTGCTGGTTTTCAGCAATCCCATATGCCACCACTGCCTCTTCAACTTTGACGCCTGCAGGTTCCGTGGTGTTTGCCGCCGCCGTCGTGGGTTGGGCCATCGCCGTTTTATCCAGCGTGAATTTGATAGCGTCTGCCGCTGCAGTGGAACGCAAATAATACATACCTGTTTTAAGACCTTTTTTCCAGGCATAGAAATGCATAGAAGTCAGCTTGCCAAAGTTCGGATTTGTCAGATGGATGTTGAGGCTTTGCGATTGACAAATGTAGGCACCGCGATCAGCTGACATGTCAATAATAGACTTTTGGGAAATTTCCCACACGGTTCTGTAAATGTCTTTGATGTTTTGAGGTATTTCAGCAATGGGTTGAACCGAACCGTTTGTAGCGATCAGTTTCTGACGCATCGTTTCACTCCACAAACCAAGGTTCATCAGGTCTTTCATGAGGTGCTTATTCGCAATGATGAACTCGCCCGATAACGTCCTCCTGGTGTAAATATTGGAAGTATATGGCTCGAAGCACTCGTTGTTACCTAAGATTTGGGAAGTGGACGCTGTCGGCATCGGTGCGAGCAATAAAGAATTGCGTACACCAAATTGTTTGACATCCCGTTTCAGTTGATCCCAATTCCAACGACCGCTCTTCGGTGTCACGTTCCACATATCGAACTGGAAAATTCCTTTTGATACCGGAGAACCCTTGAACGTTTGGTAAGGGCCATGTACCTTGGAAAGTTCCATCGATGCTTCCATTGCGCCGAAGTAGATGGTTTCAAAAATATCTTCATTTAAGCGCCGGGCTTCGGGTGAATCGAAAGGCATGCGCAACAGGATAAAAGCGTCGGCCAAACCTTGCACCCCAATCCCGATTGGACGATGCTTCATATTCGAATTACGGGCCTCAGGAACCGGGTAATAATTGATATCGATCACTTTATTAAGGTTGCGGGTAGCAACCTTAGTGATCTCATACAGTTTTTGATGATCGAATTTTCCGTCGATAATAAATTTCGGTAAAGCGATCGATGCCAGGTTGCACACTGCTACCTCTTCCGGAGACGTGTATTCTATTATTTCCGTGCAAAGATTGCTCGATTTGATCGTACCCAAATTTTTCTGATTGGACTTTCTGTTGGCTGCATCCTTGTAAAGGATATAAGGCGTTCCTGTTTCAATTTGTGATTCGAGGATTTCAAACCAAAGGTCCTGCGCTTTCACCTGTTTGCGGAATTTGTTTTCGCGTTCGTATTTTTCATACAGACGTTCAAACTCCTCTCCCCAAACATCTGCCAGGCCGGGCGCTTCATTTGGACAAAAGAGGGACCACATTTCGTTGTTTTCAACCCGTTTCATGAAAAGATCCGGTATCCAAACAGCGAAGAAAAGATCGCGTGCTCTTAATTCTTCCTTGCCATGATTTTTCTTGAGGTCAAGGAAATCAAAAACATCTGAGTGCCATGGTTCCAAATAGATGGCGAAACTTCCTTTGCGTTTCCCACCCCCCTGGTCCACATAGCGTGCGGTCATGTCGAAATTTCTCAGCATGGGTACTATGCCATTAGACGTGCCGCCCGTTCCTTTAATGTAAGAGCCCTTTGCGCGAATGTTGTGAATGCTAAGTCCTATGCCACCTGCCGATTGTGATATTTTGGCACACTGCTTTAGTGTATCGTAGATTCCGTCGATGCTATCATCCTTCATGGTAAGGAGAAAGCACGACGATAATTGCGGCTTTGGTGTTCCTGCGTTGAATAAAGTGGGAGTAGCGTGCGTAAACCATTTCTCCGATAAGAGATTATAAGTTTCGATTGCTGCTGGTATATCGTCCCCGTGTATCCCTACGGCTACACGCATCAGCAGATGTTGAGGCCTTTCAATTACCTTACCGTCGATCTTCATCAAATACGAGCGTTCAAGCGTTTTGAAGCCGAAATAATCATAGCTGAAATCCCGGTCATAAATGATGGCTTCGTCAAGTTCGGCTGCATGTTCTTTGATCACCTTATAGGTTTCTTTCGAAATAAGGGGAGCATTCTGGCCGTTTTTCGGATCTACATAAGTATAGAACCGTTTCATTGTACTTGAAAACGACTTACTGGTTACTTTATGTAAATTGGAAACTGCGATACGTGCTGCAAGCTTTGCGAAGTCGGGATGCTTCGTTGTTAAGGTTGCCGCAATTTCGGCTGCAAGATTGTCTAGCTCTTGCGTTGATACGCCATCATAGAGGCCATTTATCACCTTCATGGCCACTTCTACAGGATTGACGAATTTCGGATCTAATCCATAGCAGAGTTTTTCAATTCGAGCGGTGATTTTATCAAACTTAACAGTTTCTCTGCGTCCGTCACGTTTTAATACTAACATCTTAAGAAATGGGGGTTGTTGTAAGAAAAAGTTTAAAAAGTGATTTAATGTAATTAAAAATCTTCGTTCAGTGAAAACTTAGCGGAGGTTTCTTTTTCCGTGCTTTTCATTACGCCGGCCTTTTGATATTCCGCTACACGTTTTTCGAAGAAATTTGTTTTGCCACGCAACGATATCATATCCATGAAATCAAATGGATTGGTAGCGTTGTAGATTTTTTTTCCGATCAGTTCATTCAACAAACGATCAGCAACGAATTCAATGTATTGTCTCATCTGAACAGCATTCATACCAATCAGGTTTACAGGAAGCGCGTCTGTTACAAATTCTTTTTCGATCTCCACTGCATCGGTGATGATATCGATAACGGTTTGCTCGGGTAATTTATTTACCACGTGCTTTGTATAAAGATGACAAGCAAAATCGCAGTGCAGCCCTTCATCACGGGAGATCAGTTCATTTGAGAAGCTGAGGCCAGGCATCAGGCCACGTTTCTTCAACCAGAAGATCGAGCAGAAAGAACCTGAAAAGAAAATACCTTCTACTGCTGCAAAAGCGATAAGGCGTTCCTGAAAATTTCCCTTGTTGATCCAACGGAGTGCCCAGTCAGCTTTTTTCTTGACACACTCCATTGTTTCAATTGCATGAAAAAGTTTATCCTTTTCTTTCGGATCCTTAACATAAGTATCGATCAAAAGAGAATAGGTTTCAGAATGAATATTCTCGATGGTGATCTGAAATCCATAGAAAAATTTCGCTTCGGTGTATTGCACTTCGGATATGAAATGTTCAGCAAGGTTTTCATTTACAATTCCGTCGCTCGCTGCAAAAAAAGCCAGCACGTGTGTGATAAAATGACGCTCGCCATCGTTTAAGCCCGACCAGTCCCGTAAATCCTGACTAAGGTCAATTTCTTCAGCGGTCCAGAAACTGGCTTCCGCCTGTTTATAAAACTTCCAAATTTCATGTTGACGAATTGGAAAGAGCACAAAACGGTCTTTGTTTTCCTTCAAGATGGGTTCTTCGTGTATTACCTGGCTCATTGGTAAAGTGGGGTTTTGAGGTTAATCCAAAAATATGAAAGGGGTACCAGCTCGGCTGACACCCGAATTTTTCCTACGTAATAAAATTTTGTTTGGTGATACCGAATGACTAAACCGCCCCGTATCAAGTGTACAAATGAAGTAGAATGATTCTAAAAATCAAAACAGCGTTTTTGACCCGAATACAACGATTGTGGATAACTTGTGCATAGTTTGTGGAAAGATAAGTTCCTGTAAAATAGTAGTTTAATCGGCTGAGCTTAGCGCTTTCTTTGAGATTAAATAGTTTTAAAAGATTTTTTAATTTTTTTTTCGGCCCTGAAAATGCATTTTCTTGGAAGATATTTAGGGCGTGGTCAAAATTTATTGATTCTTTTTTTACCTTTGCAGTCCAATTTTCAAAAGCTATGTACGCAATAGTAGAGATCGCAGGAAAACAGTTCAAAGTGGCTAAGGATCAATACATCTACGCCCCGAAATTAGAAGGCGATGCCGGAACTGCAGTTAATTTTGATAAAGTCCTTCTGGTTGACGATGGAGGAGCCATCAATATCGGAGCTCCGATGTTAAGTGGTGTTTCGGTTTCCGGAAAGATTTTGGAACACGTAAAAGGCAACAAGGTCATTGTCTTTAAGAAAAAAAGAAGGAAAGGTTACGTTGTTAAGAACGGCCACCGTCAGCAATTCACAAAGGTTCAAATTGAAACCATAGGATAATATTTCAACGAATAACGATTTTAAACCATGGCACATAAAAAAGGCGAAGGTAAAGTAAAAAACGGCCGCGAATCGGAAAGCAAACGGTTAGGGATTAAAGTTTACGGCGGACAGAAAGTCATTGCCGGAAATATTATCGTCCGTCAGCGTGGAACCAAACATCACCCTGGTAAGAACGTAGGTATGGGAAAGGATCATACTTTGTTTGCATTAACCAATGGGATCGTTGTTTTTAAAAAGAGAAGAGAAGAAAAATCATTCGTATCGGTTGAGCCGATTGCCGAAGCATAAGCATCATAAGAGCTTTCAAAACAGGCCGTCTCCGAAAGAGATGGCTTTTTTGTTGAGAAAAACGTGATCAGCTGTAATTCAAAACATTCGTTTCCTAATTTTGGCCATGCAAAATAAGCTCATCATTGAGGCTGCTAACGCAGAACACACTACGCGGACGCCCGTATGGCTCATGCGTCAGGCAGGAAGAATCTTACCCGAATACCGCAAGGTCCGGGAAACGGCAAAAAATTTTAAAACGCTGGTCAAGACACCTGAGCTGGCCGCTGAGGTGACCATCCAACCCGTGACCATCCTGGAGGTTGACGCAGCAATCATATTTTCCGATATACTGGTAATTCCGGAGGCTATGGGTCTGAACTATGAAATGGAGGAAAACAAGGGCCCGGTATTTCCAAGAAAAATCACCTCAGTCAACGACCTTTCGGGACTTCATGTAGCCGTCGCGGAAGAATTGCAATACGTTTTAGACGCCATTGCACTGACGAAAAAGGAGCTTAACGGCAAAGTGCCACTGATCGGATTTGCGGGGGCACCGTGGACTATATTTTCTTACATGATCGAAGGGAAGGGAAGCAAGACCTTCAGCGCGGCAAAAAAAATGCTTTACACGCAGCCAGATTTTTCTCATCAGCTTCTTGAGATGATTACCCAGAGCACGATCAACTATTTGAAGGGCCAGATAAAAGCCGGCGCCGACTTGATCCAAATTTTTGATTCTTGGGCCGGAATCCTGGGCCCGGAGCAATACAACGAATTTTCGTTGCCGTACATTTCAAAGATATGCGACGCAATCGGGCAGGTACCTAAAATTGTTTTCGCAAAGGGCGCTTTCTTCGCGCGCGAACGCATGGACCTGATCAATTGCAATGTGGTGGGGCTAGACTGGAACATGGGAATCGAGGAGTCTCGAATGCTGATCCCCCACAAAGTTCTGCAGGGTAATCTCGATCCCTGCGCTTTATATGGCTCGTGCGACGATGTTAAACGCGAAACGAAAAGGATGCTCGACGCCTTTGGACCCCATAAACATATAGCAAATCTTGGTCATGGTCTATATCCTGATACGGAAGTAGACAAAGTAAAATGCTTTATCGATACGGTAAAGGAATACAGCGCTTCACGTTCGCTGGCAGCACGGTAGTCGGATACGATCTAAGTCCTAATTCTGCAACATTCGCAGCAAGGTTGACAGACGGCTTTTAAGATTTCTTCTGTCGATAATAAAGTCGAGAAATCCATGCTCCAGAACAAACTCGGCGCTTTGAAAACCTTTTGGCAGATCTTTTCCAATCGTTTCACGAATCACCCGGGGACCAGCAAAGCCGATCAATGAATTGGGTTCGGCTATATTGAAGTCACCCAACATCGCATAAGAAGCTGTTACACCCCCCGTTGTAGGATCCGTTAACAAAGAAATATATGGCACTTTTGCCTGATCCATCTGAGCGATCTTCGCGGATGTCTTTGCCATTTGCATCAGGGATAGCCCGGCTTCCATCATACGTGCGCCGCCAGACCTTGAAATCATCAAGAATGGGATCTTATGCTTGATGCTGTGGTCCATCGCGCGGGCAATCTTTTCTCCCACAACGGACCCCATGGAACCGCCGATAAAACTGAAATCCATGCAGGCTATCGTAAGCTCGATGCCATTCATTTTGCCATAAGCCGTGCGAACGGCATCCTTCAGCTGTGATTTTTCCTGTGTCTCTTTTATGCGTTTCGGGTAAGGCTTGGTGTCTTTGAACTTTAAGGGATCGGCTGACTCCATGTTGGGATTGAGTTCAGTGAATTTATTTTCATCAAACAACACCTCGAAGTATTCTTCAGAACCTATGCGCACATGATAGTCTTCGTCGGGGACGACATAGGCGTTGTTTTTTAACTCACGCGTATGAACAATTTTTCCCGCGGGCGATTTGAACCACAGCCCGTCAGGGACTTCGCGTTTTGCTTCCGTTGGTGTTAGGATCCCTTTATCGCTGCGCTTGAACCAAGACATATTGTAAACTTTTATTAAAAATAGAGCCGATGGAGAAGAACTTCTGCATCGCCTATCAGTATTTTTTTATTACGCCAGACTGATGGCCTTGTCAAGATACACGTCCTGAATGGCGTTTAAAATTTCAATACCTTCTTTCAAAGGTCGTTGGAAGGACTTACGGCCGGAAATCAAGCCCATGCCTCCTGCCCGTTTGTTGATCACCGCGGTACGGACCGCATCTGCCAGATCGCTAGCTCCTTTGGATTCACCGCCAGAGCTTATCAGACCGGCGCGCCCCATAAAGCAGTTCGCCACCTGATAGCGGCAAAGGTCGATGGGATGTTCGGAAGTAAGTTCAGTATAGATCCGCTCGTCGAGCTTACCATAGCTGCTTCCGCCGGTGTTAAGCGCTTTGTACCCACCATTATTCTCCGCCAGTTTTTGCTTGATAATATCTGCCTGAATGGTAACACCCAAATGATTTGCCTGACCCGTCAGATCGGCGGATACGTGATAATCAACACCTTCTTTTTTAAATGCATTGTTGCGCGTATAGCACCATAGAATGGTGGCCATTCCCAAATCGTGGGCACGTTCAAACGCCTGGGCAACCTCAACAATCTGGCGGGTGGCGTTATCCGACCCAAAATAGATCGTCGCGCCTACCGCGGCGGCCCCAAGGTTCCAGGCATCTTTTATCGACCCAAACATGATCTGATCTGCCTTATTGGGGTAGGTCAGCAACTCGTTGTGATTGATCTTAACGATGAACGGTATTTTGTGCGCATACTTCCGCGACATCATGGCAAGCGCCCCGAATGTGGTGGCGACCCCGTTACAACCTCCTTCGATGGCAAGTTTTATGATGTTTTCAGGGTCAAAATACGCTGGATTCTTAGCAAATGAGGCACCGGCGCTATGCTCAATACCCTGATCAATGGGCAGGATCGAAACGAAGCCAGTATTAGCTAACCGGCCTGTTCCATACAATGACTGGAGGCTGCGCAGCACTTGCGTGTTCCGGTTTGTTTGAGCGAAGATCTTGTCAACAAAATCGGGGCTTGGCGTGTGGAGTTGCTCCTTGGGAATCGTCTTGCTCTTATGGTTCAGGAGGTAATCAGCGTCTTTGCCGAGGAGTTCGTTGATAGTTCTTGCCATTGGGTGGTTAGATTTTTAAAAAACGACGACAAAGTTATTAATTATTTAACAGGATGCTAATGGGCGGTAATTTCGGGGTTTTCAGTCCTTTTCAATCGTGTTCCTGCCTTTTTGCAGCTGCCGTAAAAGCAAAAAGCCATTCATTGGGGAATGGCTTCTTGTAATGCTATTTAGAAAATTAGACTTTCTCTCTGATGCGTGCGGCTTTACCTTGTCTGCCTTTCAGGTAGTAAAGTTTTGCGCGGCGAACCCGGCCTTCTTTCACCAGTTCGATCTTATCGATGGTGGGAGAAACGATAGGGAAAATGCGTTCTACGCCAACGCCGTTTGAGATCTTCCGAACGGTGAAGCTCTCGCCGTTGGTGCCACGGCTCTTGCGCTGAATGACAGTTCCTTGGAACTGCTGAATCCGCTCTTTATTTCCTTCTTTAATTTTAACGTGAACATTGATGGTATCGCCAGGCTTAAAAGCTGGGAAAGTGTCGCGAACCTTTGCGTACTCTTGTTCAACTAATTTGATCAGGTCTGCCATAACTCGATGGTTTTTGAAAATTGGACTGCAAAGGTAGGGAAAGAATTGAATTTTTCGAAGCCGGCCCCGGAATGTTTGTCAAAAATGGGTTTTAGGGGCTAGACAGCAAATCCGGCCTCCTTTGCCGCGTCCGCTCCACAGATTGCTCATGCCTCCATGCTTCGATTTTGGCCTGATGGCCCGAGGTCAGCACTGCCGGAACCTCCCAGCCCTTATATGATGCCGGCCGGGTATAAACCGGCGGCGCGATCAAATCGTCCTGGAAAGAATCGCTTAGCGCCGAAGTTTCATCCGATAGCACGCCGGGCACCAAACGGATCACCGCATCGGCAAGAACTGCCGCCGCCAATTCCCCGCCTGATAAAACGTAATCCCCAATACTGATTTCGCGGGTAACCAGATGTTGACGGACGCGCTCATCAACTCCTTTGTAGTGCCCACACAACAAGATGAGATTCTTTTTCAAGCTTAATTCATTGGCAATGGATTGAGTTAATTTTTCACCGTCGGGACTCATATAAATAATGTCATCGTATTGGCGCTGGGACTTCAGGTCTTCAAGGCATCGATCTATCGGCTCTATCATCATTACCATGCCGGCACCGCCTCCGAAAGCATAATCATCGATGGATTTATGCTTGTCCATAGCGTACGCTCTCAGGTCGATTATATTGACGGTGACCAAACCCTTTTTTTGAGCTCTCTTTAGGATAGAATCCGAAAACGGGCTTTCGATGAGCTTTGGCAGGCATGTTATGATATCGATATGCATGTTTGGTTTTGTCAAAAAGTAAGTAAATTTAAAGAACTCAGCTATACCTTCATGAGATATAAAGTTCTGGCCGGTTGTTTTTTATTGTTCCTGGCGGCTGACATATTTGCGCAAACCGGTACTATAAAAGGAGTCGCCATCAATAGTAGAACCTATGAGCGGCTGCCTTTTGCATCGGCTTTCATCAATAATACAACGATAGGTACGAGCGCAAACGAAAAAGGAGAATTTGTTCTAAAGAATATACCGATCGGCCAGCATGAACTGGTCGTCACTTTTGTCGGACATCACCACTATCAATCACTAATACTCATTAAGGATACGACGGCGATCACCATTACTGTCAGGCTGAAATCAACCGAAATGAGAGAGGTGAAAGTGAATTCCAAGAGAGACAAAAACTGGCAGCGCCAGTATGAAAAGTTTAAAAAGTTGTTTTTGGGAAATACCGTTCACGCTTTGCGTTGTGAAATTCTGAATCCATG
>DASUTP010000486.1:0-3577 GCA_036374515.1 Chryseolinea sp.
GCATTCGGTTTGGCAACACGCAATGCCTCACTATAGAAGCTGTCGCGGTCGAACCAATGCAATGCCTGGGCTACCGTAATGAGGTCAAACTGATCGTCGGGAAAGCCCGTACGTTCGGCCGGGGTTTTTGAGTAAAAGATGTTCTCTTCCCGGGCGGCCTGATCAAGCTGTTGCTGACTTATGTCTGTTGCGTAAACTTTGTCGAAATAATACGAAAGGTATTTTGCTACCTGGCCGTTCCCCGTAGCACAGTCCCAGGCGGAATTTTTACCCCCGACATGCTGAAAGATGAACTCATACAAAGCCTTGGGATACGTGGGCCTGAATGCTGCGTATATTTTTGAATGCGATGAAAAAAGGTCCTTCATCCCCTGCTTGTCGGCTTAATTTCGATTATGATGGTTACCCGTAGGCGCCGCGTTATGGCGTCCCCCCAATAGCTATGCAACTTCGCTAGCCACCTTTTTCATTTTCGCTAAGCCCGTTTTTGCAACCTGCAACGGATCCTGTGCCCAGTATTCGCGGTTAAAAAGTTCGAGTGACAAAATTTTAGGGCCCTTCATATTTTTCAGATCCGTTAAGATTTGTTTCAAGGGCGCGGCACCGTCGCCCGGATATATTCTGTCTTTATCCTGTTGCTGTTCGCGCGGTATCGAACTAGGATAGTCATTCATGTGAAAGACTTCGATCAAACTGCCATCCACCATTTTCAGGCCATCGAAACCGGAATTTCCCCGGAACAAGTG
The DNA here is from genome assembly GCA_036374515.1 of Chryseolinea sp. Classification (GTDB taxonomy): domain Bacteria; phylum Bacteroidota; class Bacteroidia; order Cytophagales; family Cyclobacteriaceae; genus Chryseolinea. The sequence continues at coordinate 747 of DASUTP010000486.1, forward strand.
ATATACGTCCGCCAAAATCCGCGCTCCGGCGTTGTTGGCAACGGCCGAGGCCATTAACGCCTGGCCTATGTGGTAAAACCTGGAGGCGCCCCAAAATTCAAGCTGCGGAGTAACGCCCGTTTCTTTACCGAGCTCAATAAGTTTTCCGAATCGTTCACCAACCACGAACATATCCAGCTCAGCCGTGGGCCCGATCCCTGCGGAAGGTGCCGCGATACGGGGGCAGCCCAGCGTCGCCATCATTTCCATTTCTTCGCGCATTTGCTTGAAGCCTGCGGCACGTTTCTCGTCATCATCTATCATCCAAGGCGCAAATCCGATAGCATTTACTACGGGGACTTTACTATCGTCAATCAGTTTTTTTAATGCGGTAAGGGACTTGCCGCTTTCCAGGTAAACCTTTAGGTCAGGAACCCAAAGCTCCATGCAATCATAGCCCGCGCGGGCGGCGACGTCAATGTATTTCTCTACCCCGAGTTTCTGACCGCTGATCGTGCTTGTGTTCAACGAAAATTTAAACTTGTCGCCCTGCTTTTTGCTTTCCTTGGCAAAGGTCGCCGGACTTAGAAGTGTCAGACCTGTGGTTACAGATGCAGCTTTTATGGCGTCTCGTCTGTTCATAACGATTTTTATTTTGGGTTTACAAACTTAACATATCTCGACCGATTTTATACTTTAGTTGGGTCGGGATGTATCCACGGACTGCGGTATTTTCGCTGTAAAAGCGCATTTCCGTCTTTATCGTTTACCAGTTCCCTTTTCTTTGGATCGTACACCATCGGGCGGCCTGTCTCCATGGACAGATTTGCCAGGATGCAACTTGCCGTGGAAATATGACCTTCTTCGACATCTGCAACCGGACGACCACCTTTGTCAATGGCAGCCAGCAGGTCCAGCATGTGAAGCCTGGTGGCAGGAGCGGCGTGCAACTCAATTCTTTTTTCAGTGAGATCTTCGGGGTATTTTTCCCTTTCGTAAATTACGTCTTTATGGATCTTTGGCCCATCGCCTACGGGGACAAAATCATACTTCATCGTGCTGCAGGAAAGCGTTCCTTTATCACCATATAATTTGTACGACCACGGGTATTCAGGATCAGCAGGTGTTCCCCAGGTCCTGTGGGTCCAGACACAATTAACTTCCTCAAACTCGAAGATCGCGGTCTGCGTATCTGCGATATTGGACTTGGCATTTTTTTGGACATAAATTCCACCAGTCGAGGTGATTCGTTTTGGCCAACCCAGCTTCAGCATCCAACGCGCGGCGTCCAGCATGTGTACGCACATGTCGCCTACAATTCCGTTGCCATATTCCATAAATGCGCGCCAGGGAATTCCATCGTAAGGCCGGAGTGGTGCGGGTCCCGTCCACATTTCATAATCAAGGTAGTCCGGTACCGGCTGAGCAGGGGCCGTCGAGCCATTTCGCATGGTATAGTAACAACACAACTCGACGTGCGAGACCTTGCCTAACAAACCGGCATCGACGATATTTTTTTGCGCTTCCAACAGATGAGGGGTGCTTCTTCTCTGTGTTCCGATCTGTACTACCTTGTTATATTTTCGGGCGGCGGCAAGAATGGCTTCTCCTTCCATCACATCGACGCTAATGGGCTTTTGGAGATAAACATGGCAGCCGGCCTTGAGAGCATCAATGGCCATCAGCGCGTGCCAATGATCGGGACTGCCGATCAGTACTATATCCATTTCATTTTCAGCCAGCATCTTGCGATAATCGCCATAGGTGCGTGGCGCCTTCTTGGATTTTTGACGCTCGCTGACCAGCGTCACCGCCTCGGCAAGCGCATTCTTATTCACGTCGCAAAGCGCCACCACGTCAACGGGGGCAACCTGGATCAGCCTGAACAAATCGCTTTTTCCATACCAGCCGGTTCCGATCAAGCCGACACGCAGAGGCTTTTGGGGATTGATGATGTCCATGCCTCTCGCACCGAAAGCTGAAAGTGCCAGTGACGCTGTTGCTCCCTGAAGAAAGCGCCGCCGATTAATGTTGAAGTTATCCATGTTTTGTGTCTTGATTGTGGGGCCTGCCTAACGCAGGCAAAATACAAGGTTGATGTTACCGGGTGACAAAATTACAACGAGGAGGTCTTTCTGAAATACCGTGCATCAAATATTTTCACGGGGGTAAGTCGAATATTTGATACATTCCAGAAATAAATGCATGAAGAAATTTATTCTTTTTCTAGGCATCACTGCCAGTGCAACGTTGTTCGTTGCCTGTGCACCGCCGAACGAAGACAAGGCTGGCGAAGTTTCGGCGTCAGGCGCCTGGCCCGATTCTCTTCCCTGGTGGAAGCGAAACAACCTCCGGGTTATGCAGACGAATCTGCCATCGTATGAAGGAAACCTGAATGCCGATTCGTTGGTCGAGGATCTCTTGTCGTTTTCCGCCAATACGCTCATCATCAATGCGGGTGGGATCATGGCCTTTTATCCCACAAAACTTGAGAATCAATACGTCAATCCCCACATGAACGAAAACATGCTGAAGGACGTAATTGAAAAATGCCATACAAACGGAATTAAAGTTATCACGCGGTTTGACTTCAGCCGCGCACATGAGAGTATTTTCAAAAAGCATCCCGACTGGTTTTATCTTTCTCCGAAAGGAGAACGGATCATTAATGATGACATGTATGTGGTGTCCATCGATGCGCCGTATGAACAAGAGGTGCTGTTCGACATCGTCAGCGAGGTGATAGACAACTATCCGATCGACGGAATATTCATTAATATGCCCGGATACCAAACCAGAAATTCCTACGTAGGCGTGTATCATGGCATCGACCAAAATGAATATAGTAAAAG
>DASUTP010000487.1:0-15986 GCA_036374515.1 Chryseolinea sp.
GGGATGACGGAGGAATTCAAGCAGAACAGCTGGCCCAACTCGCGCATGGCAGAAATATTTATGGCGCGGGAACAATATGATACCGCGCTTTTATATCTGAATAATGCTTTGGCCTATTTCGAAGCTGTAAATGATAGAAACCAGGTAATGTGGACGTTGCTGCGGTTAATGAAAACCCACCACGCAAAAAAAGATTATCCTGACGCTCTGGCGACGGCCCGAAAACTTTTAGACGTTGCCCGTCGGACGGGTGCGCGGCAATACATCCGGGATGCGCATGGAATGCTTTATAAGCTTTTTGATATCAGCCAGCAAAATGATAGCGCATACCACCATCTGAAATTATATACGGATTTAAATGAGATCATCGACGATGATCAGACAGAGCAAAAGCTTGCCTTCTTCAGATCTGAAATTCAAAGTCAAAAGGCGCAGGCAGGGATCGACCGGCTAAGGAAAGAAAAGCAGTTGGCGGAGCTTCAAAAATATTCGTTGATTCTTTTAATCATTGCCCTTTTGGCAATGGGATTAATTGTTTTTCGAAACATTTTTCTGAAGCGTAAGGCTGAAAGGCATCAACGCGAATTGGCTGAAAATGAACTGAAGATCAAAACTATTGAAAGCGCCAGAACGAAAGCAGAATTCCAACAACAGGCAACCGAACTGGAGATGCAGGCACTGCGTGCGCAGATGAATCCTCATTTTATCTTTAACTCTCTTAATTCCATCAATCGATTCATCCTGCAAAACAACAGTGAGCAGGCATCGGAATATTTGATCAAATTTTCCAAGCTGATACGCTTGATTCTTCAAAATGCGCAGGTATCACTTATTTCCCTTGAGAGCGAACTGGAGTCGTTGAGGCTGTATCTTGAATTAGAAGCGCTACGCCTTGAAAATAAATTTGACTACAAGATCATATTGGACCAAGACCTCGACCTGTTTGCCCTTAAGGTGCCGCCACTTATTATACAGCCTTATGCTGAAAATGCGATATGGCATGGACTGACACATAAGGAGGAAAGGGGACATCTGGAGATACACGTACGAGAAGAAAACGGTTATCTGTTTTTTAAAATCACGGATGACGGCATTGGCCGAAATAAGTCGGCTTCCATTGGGAATGCTTATGATCTCCGCAAGAAATCGCTAGGCTCTAAAATTACCGCGGACCGGATCGCCATGATGCATGGCAATGGCTTGGGCGTAACGATCAATGATCTTGTCTCTGCAAATGGAAATGCCTTGGGTACGGAAGTTATCGTCAAAATCTCTGTGAACTATGATTAATGCAATTTTGATCGACGATGAGACACACTGCCTTGACTCCCTGAGCATTCTGATCAGTAAGCTCTGCCCGGATGTACAGATATTGCAAAGGTGTCAGTCTGCCAAACAGGGACTGGAAGCCATCATGAAGTACAAAACAGACCTTGTATTCCTGGATGTTGAGATGCCTTCGATGAACGGATTTGAGTTTCTTGAACAGTTTAAGCAAATTCCTTTTTCCGTTATTTTTACTACCGCGTACGACAAATATGCTATCAGGGCAATCAGGTTCAGCGCACTGGATTATTTGCTCAAGCCAATTGATCCAAAAGAGCTGGTGGAAGCGGTTCGCAAGGTAGGTGCGCACAACCCTCAGCCAACCCACGAACAGTTCCGGTTGTTGCTGGATAAAATCCAAAACAAAGAGGGTGGGCTGACGAAAATTGCCGTGCCGATAGCGGAAGGGTTCGAATTAGTACGGGCAGATGACATTATCACCTGCGAAGCGGATAACAACTATACCTACCTTCATCTCAAAAATAAAAGAAAGATCACTGCCTGTCGTACCTTAAAAGAAGTGGAGGAGCAGCTTGAGGCATTTCCATCATTTATCCGCGTGCATAATTCCTATATCGTTAATCTGAATGAAGTGACCAAATATGTGCGAGGTGATGGCGGCTACCTGACGATGAGCGATGGCAGCATGGTCGATGTATCGCGCAGTAGAAAAAATGCTCTTCTGAAATTCTTCTGACTTTTTGATTTAATGTCACTTGGTAATCTTTAACTACCGACCCTGCTGATGCAGGACGTCAGGCGCTCGCTCAGTTTTGCCATTTAAATCCCAATCCTTCAGAATACTCAACGCAATACTATTATCATCGCTCCAGTGCGTAAACATTTTTCAAGATCGGTAATCAAAAATTTAAATGATCATGAAAAATTGCACACTCATTATAATTTTCTTTTTCGGGCTGAGCAGCGCCGATGCGAAATTGAAAAACGGATACGAAAAGGATATTCATTTCCTTCGCGACCGCTTGGAAAAATTCAACGCCCATTTAAGCAGTGACACAAATTTGCCAGCGATACACAAACGAAATATAAAGGACGGCATGAAGGAGTTGGAAGCCTTGCAATCCTACTATGCTATGACCGAGCAGTTGTTGCAGCGATTTAAAATGATCTCGCCGAACCTCTACAACCGTATCGATTCGATAACAGACGCAAAAGGCGGACCAACAGATGTATATGTAAAATTTATTCCACGTGAGGAGACCTTGGTGATGGCGGGAGGGCTCACCTATATGGCACAATCGACTGACGATAAGGGCGTTTGTTTTTCGGAATACGGCAAGCAAACCGTTTCGGTAAAAATCTGGATCTTCAGCAAAGCGCTTCACGCCTTAGCGCATGAATTGGGTCACATTTATTATCAGGTGCCAAACCTTGAGTCCTACATCGATTTTTATAAGCATGTGTACCGCCCATATTCAACCGAAGCAAACCATCTGGGGCATGCTCCCTACGACCGGAGTGGAGTAAGTGCAATGAGTTTTGAAAAGGAATTCAGGAAGGATTACATCCACTACCTTAAGTCTAATCATCGTATGCGGGTTGCTGACAATAGCTCCAGCAAAGATGCCGACAATCGGCTTGCCACAGTTTCCGTAGGTGGGCTGTTGAAGGCGTTGCGTTAAATCTGGAGCAAATGCTGATTGACCAGCTGTTACGAAAATCTCACCAATAAAATTGAGGAGCGCAGGGCTCGAAGCCTGGTTGTTCACATCAAACCTCGGGCTAATATCTTTTGCGCCCAGACAATGCCGCAGATCGCCTCATCAATTCAGCGATATCTCATCCACGTAAAGCGTTGCCTTTCCTTTCTTACCCAACGGATGGTCTGATGAAAGCTTACCGACGTTTTTTGCTTTGACCCGTAGAAACCTTAGATCGGTGGCCGGGAAACGGAGGGTGATGATTCGTTTCTGGGCGGCTTTGCCCTCTGTGGCCCGAACCGAAACTTTTCCAAGGCTCTTTAATTTATTTTTTTCACTTCCACCCCAGACCTCCACGTACTCAGGTGCTAACACGCCCTGGTCGACGTCCTGAAGGAAGCTCAAGGTAACTTGTGTTACATTAACGGGAGAATTCGCTTGAAGCAGCGCGTCGAAATCATCGATCACAAAAGCAAGATACGCTTTGTCTCCACGGTCGAGGCTTCCTGGCTTTCCATCAACGAGCACGCTATCACCTTTTGCCGACAATTTAGGATCAGGCTTTGCTTCGACTTTGACAACGTCCAGTCTTTTTCCAACTTTTAACAATTCATGTGTGGCCACCTTGCTGTCTACCCAGCCCTTCATGGTGGCTATGATCTTTAGCGAACCGGTTTCTTGTACTTCGAACGGTTCTTTATACTGAATTGAGCGCGAGGTGGGGATCGTGCCATCAAGTGTATAATAATAAATTACCTTCCCCCGCGACGGCTTCACCTCTACGAGAGCGCGGTTGCGGAAGAACTCGCTGTCGACCTTTACCACCGGCGGCGTAAGCTGCGCGTAGTATAGGCTATCCGTGAGGTCGAGTTGCGTGTTGAATACTTCAAGCTCCGGATTTCCCCTGCGCAGGGATTGTATTGCTCCAGGTTCGACGGGGGTATTGTATATGTAGAGTTTTTTTAGATTCTTCCATTTGGAAATTTCGTCAAGCGCCTTTCCGCTGATATTTGTACCAGATAAATTCAGTACCTCCAGGTAGCGCAGCCCGCGAAGGTATTGCAGCATGTCATCCGTGATGGAAAGATTTTGAAGGTGGAGTTTTTGGAGGTGTGGGAATTCGGTCAACGCTTTCAGGTCGGCGTCAGAAGCGGTGGAATTTCCCAGGTCGATCGAAACGACTTGCTGGGAAACTCCAGTTAGCTCCTTCAGATCATTCACGGTAAAATCCTTTTTGCTCCCAAGGAATACAGCGACGTACGGCTTCACGGCGGAGATCTGAGACACAGTTCTATATGGATTGCTCAGTTCTTTTATCTTGGCGGGATCAGCGAAAGGAATATTGACGAGATCCAGGCCTTTCTTTGGTTGAAATTTGGACGCCATGATCGAGTGTATGCTATCGACTTTGCTCATGCCGAGGTATTGCTCATGTTCAGCAGCGCCCGTATTGATCCACCATCCTATGAGCTTGATCTCCTCCCGGTCCAGTTGAAGCTTTCCCTCGGGCGGCATGTGAAGTGTATCAGACATCGGAAGCAGCACATATTTATAGATCAGACTTTTTTCCGCATCGCCAGCAACAACCGATCCGGGACTCTCGCCGCCGCTCATGATATTTTTGTAGTCGGTAAGGATGAGATCGTTTTTCGCCTTGCTGGCATTGTGGCAGCTCACACATTTTTCGTTGAAGATTGGCTGGATCACATCCCGGAAAACAATAGCGCTATCTGGATGTTCGATCTCTATTCTCTTCTGCTGCCTCCGTATCGGTTCGGTGACGAATCCCTTTCCATGGGTAACCTCGGAGCCGACATGCCCGGTTATGACGAGACATATTGTTGCTATGCCCATCAAAATATAGTAGTAAACCTTTTTGGATTTCGCATTCAGCAAAAGGATCAGTGCCGACAAAACTGAAAGGACCGTTCCACTCCACCGGTGTATATTAACTTCGTCTCCCTGATATCCTCCTTCCTTCAAAAGAAAAAAACCAAACAATGCGCCAAAGGCTGCACTGAGCGCAAAAAAGAAAAGCAGGTATTCAATAATGTCCCTGAGATTTTCTTTTTTGAACGACAGCCATTCCAAAAAGATCACGACAAAAAGCAGCACCAATGGAAAATGTACGACAGCCGGATGCAGCCTGCCCGTTACCTGCAAAAACACGGGGACCTGTACCTGTTCCTCAAAAACGGTTAAGAAGATGAGCAGGACGTTGAGGAAGAGGATCAGGTTTAAGGCGAGCTTGCGAAAAAAAATCATTCTTAAAGTAAGTACGTCTATCCTTGTTTGCCTTTGGCCGACCCAGACAGATCAAATCCACGATAATTAAATTGTAAAAAGCGGGAACAGTCATAACGCCGCCAACTTACGAAGGTGCAAAAGTTCTCCTGGAAAGCGTCGGTGTGGCGCTTTCCGGAATTAGATGTTCTTTGTGCAACTTGATACGCCTGCCGCATTACTACAACACTTAAGCGAGAATTCCCTTTACAACGTGACCACTAACATCAGTGAGACGGTAGCGCCTTCCCTGATGTTTATAAATAAGTTTTTCATGATCGTAGCCGAACAAGCTGAGTACCGTGGCCTGAAAGTCATGAACGTGCACGGGATCTTTGACGATGTTGTATCCAAGTTCATCTGTCTCGCCATATACCAGCCCCGGTTTTATGCCGCCCCCAGCCATCCAGATACTAAAGCATCGCGGATGATGATCGCGTCCATAATTGGCAGCTTTGAAATCGCCCTGACAATAGTTGGTTCTCCCGAACTCTCCACCCCAGATGACCAATGTTTCATCCAGCATTCCGCGATTCTTAAGATCCTGAACTAAAGCGGCCGAGGCCTGATCGACATTCTTGGTAAAGTTGCGCGTCCTGTCGGGAAGATCCGAGTGCGCGTCCCAGCCCATATGATAAAGTTGAATGAAGCGAACGCCGCGTTCGGAAAGTCGTCGTGCCAAAAGACAATTGGCGGCGTAAGTACCGGGTTGTAAAGAATCTGCACCATATAGTTTGAATGAACTCTCCGGTTCATCGGAAAAATCCATTACATCAGGCACTGAAGTTTGCATCCGGTAAGCCATTTCATATTGTGCGATGCGGGCTGTGATTTCCGGATCTCCAAATTCCTCCTCCTGCATGCGGTTGAGCGATGCAATATGATCCAGCATTTTTGCCCGGCTTTGCTTGTCTGTTCCTGCGGGATTTTTCAGGTATAAAACGGGGTCCGCTCCCGACTGCAGGTGCACTCCCTGGTGGATTGAGTCTAAAAAGCCATTTCCCCAGTTGCGCGAAGCAAGCGGCTGAATATCGCCTTTACCACGGGATAGCAATACGCAAAATGCCGGCAGATTTTTATTTTCGCTGCCCAGGCCATAACTCAGCCACGATCCCATTGCCGGTCGGCCAGGCTGTTGGTTCCCCGTTTGAAAGAAAGAAACCGCCGGGTCGTGGTTGATTGCCTCGGTATACATGCTCCGGACGATGCAAATGTCATCGACGATCTTGGAGGTAAAAGGAAGCAGCTCACCCAGCCATGTTCCATTGGAGCCTGCCTGCTTAAAGCTGGTAAAGGAAGGCATCAAGGGAAACGATTTTTGATTTGCAGTCATTCCCGTTAACCGTTGGCCGTTGCGTACCGAGGGTGGCAGCTCCTGGCCGTGCATCTTCAGGAGCATAGGCTTATAGTCGAACAGTTCCAATTGCGAGGGCGCTCCGCTTTGGAAGAGGTAGATTACTCTTTTCGCCTTAGGCGCAAAGTGCGTCACGCCAAACGGCAGCGTTTCATCTTCGCTCTTGCGGCCAAACAGGTCGGGTATTAGCAAGGAGCCCAACGCCAGGCTTCCGATCCCAACGCTCGCGCTGCTGAGAAATGTTCGCCGGTTGATGTTCAGGGAGTGTCTTAAGAATTCGTTCATAGCCTTTATGATTTACTGATGGCTTCATCAAGATTGAAAATGATCGTTACCACATGCATCATGGCGGCGCATTCCATCGGGTCGGCAGTCTTGTTCTGCGGATATTCGCCCACCATCAGGAATTTTTTCGCCGCGGCCGGATCAGCAACATAACGGTCGTACTCTTCCTGATACCCTTTCAATAATACGGCAACCTCGCGTTGCTCCGGCTGACGACTGATAATTTTTCGAAACGCAAGAGTCACTTTTTCCTCTAAAGACATTTCCTTTTCTTCTACCAGTTTTGTTCCTAGCACACGTGCCGCCTCCAGCATCTGCGGATCGTTTAAAAGGTTCAGCGCCTGAAGGGGTGTGCTGGTCCGCACTCTTTTCACCTCACAAAACTCTTTTAATGGCGCATCGAAGATCAGCATGGCCGGCGGAGGTATGGTCTTTCGCCAATAGGTATAAATGCTTCGCCTGTATAGCTTGTTACCCTTGTCGGCGATGTATTCGGTCTCCCCGCGTCCTTTGATACCGACGGAAATTGCCTCCCAGAGGCCTTCCGGCTGGTATGGTTTTACACTGGGGCCACCCAGCTCCTGATGTAATAGTCCGCTCGAGAACAGGATATTGTCCCTGATCATTTCAGAGCTCATCCGGTAACGCGAGCTTCGCGCCAGCCAAACGTTTCCGGGGTCGCGCTCTCTAAGCTTTTTACTGGTAGTAGAAGATTGACGGTAGGTAGATGACATCACCATATATTTCAGCATGGCTTTGATGTCCCAGCCCTTCTCCCGAAAGTCAACGGCCAGGTAATCCAACAACTCGGGGTGTGACGGCAAGCTGCCCTGGTTTCCAAAATCATCGGAGGTGGCGACGATACCTTTGCCAAAAATTTCCTGCCACAGGCGGTTAACGATCACCCTGGATGCAAGGGGATTTTCTGGATGGAACAACCATTTTGCCAGCCCAAGGCGATTCGCTTCATATTCCTTGGGATACGGCATGATCGTGGCGGGCGCAGCAGGCAAGACCTCGACCTCCGTAGGTTCGTCGTATTGCCCGCGGTTAAGAACAAAAGTCTTCCGCGGTTCTTTGTCACTCATCACCATCACTTTTACAGTATCCTTTGGACCAATGGTTTTTCCGTTAATGAAGTTTAAAATTCCATCTACATCAGTCTGGGTAATGGCAATGTTCGGTTTCGGAAGTTCGCCGTAATTGATCAAACCCTTTTCGTTGGCCTGGTTGAAGAAGGCATAGGTGGAATAAAAATCTCTTTGCGACACCGGGTCGTACTTGTGATCGTGGCAACGGCTGCACTCCACGCTTATTCCAAGGAAAGCTTTTCCAAAAGTGTTCGTACGATCGACGACATATTCCGTGCGATATTCTTCGGGAATGGCACCGCCTTCCTGAGTTATTTTGTGGTTGCGGTTAAAGCCGGTGGCCAGTATTTGCTCGCGCGTTGCGTCCGGCAGCAAATCACCGGCTAACTGCCATGTCACAAACTTGTCGTAGGGAAGATTTTTATTAAAGGCGTGGATAACCCAATCGCGCCACGGCCACATTACACGCGGCAGGTCGTCCTGATATCCATGGGTGTCACCATACCGGCTTACATCGAGCCAATAATTAGCCCATCGCTCCCCATATGACGGCGATGACAATAGTTGGTCCACCACTTTTTCGTAAGCTTCGGGCGAATCATCCGCTAAAAATGCATCCACCTGCTCGAGAGTTGGTGGCAACCCCGTAAGGTCAAAGCTCACACGCCGGATAAGGCGTTCTTTATCGGCAACCGGACTTGGTTCCAGTCCGACCTCGTTTAGTTTGGCGCGAATAAAATGGTCAATTTCATTCGTGCACCCCTCGCCTCCATCCGGTACTTCGGATTTTTGCGGTGGAGTGAACGCCCAGTGTTTCTTGTATTCCGCCCCCTGCTCGATCCATTTTTTCAGGGTATTCTTTTCATCCTCCGTGAGGGCAAGATTTGACTCCGGTGGAGGCATTTGAAAAAGTGGGTCAGCCGAAAAGATGCGCTTTACCAAAATGCTTTGGTCAGCATCGCCCCTGACGATCGCAAAATGGTTTGGATCGGATTTCAGGGCCTTGAATGCGCCTTCTTCATTGTCCAGCCTGAAGTCGGCCTGACGTTTTTTTGCATCGGGACCATGACAGGCAAAGCATTTATCAGAGAGGATGGGCTTGACATGAAAATTGAAATCAACTTTTCCTTTAGCGGTTGAAATTCCGCTTGTTTCATTCCTGAAAAATTCTCCGCATGATAGCAAGACCAGGGAGAGCAGGAGAAATAAGCCAATGGCAAGGATAGATCTCATAGGACATCCAATTTAATGAAAATCCAGGTTAATCGCGATGTATTAGTTTCAAGGGTTGGTTTTAAAAGCTCGCAATATCGGAGGCAAAAGTCTGCCATGGTTCCGGCATTTGCTTTCGAATTTTCACGCACCTACCAATTGCGGCGGCTCAAAGAAGTCGAAGATCGATTCCCTTATGAATCTGATCGAACGCACAAGCACACGGGTTTTCCAGGAGCGGATATTTTGGCCTGGGCACGATTGTTTAGCGGCTAGCCATTCCTTTTCCACCACCCCTAACGATCTCATAATCAAAACAAACCGAAAATTGATGGAAAATTTTGCGGGGCGGGCAACCCCTTAGTGCAACTTTCTGTCTTAGCGGCAGTTAAAGTCACCTACATGAAAAGTTTCATCCTCACGCAGGGCCTAACGTTGTTATGTTTGGTTCTTCTCTCTTGTTCAGAGGATGGCATAGATCAGGATACGGTCCCCAAAAAGTTCGAACAGGTTCAACTGAGGCCGGACGAGATCTACACCTATAATAGTGGAAGTCCGCTGGGAACACGTCTCGACCCACTTCTAAATGACAGCATTAAGATAGAGGTGAATATCTCATACAGCGCGCCGGCGCACGGGATCATTAGCTTTATCGAAAATGAAGGATGGTTTTACAAACCAAATGACAATTTTTTCGGCGAGGATAATTTTACCTACACCGCTTGCCACGGCAATGAATGCCAGACGGCCTCCATCAAACTGCACGTTGAACGGCCTCTTGACGGAAGCAATTGTACGTACGCAGTAACGGGAGAGAGCGTCACAACTTCGAAAGATCAACCCATTGAGATCCGCATTTTTAACAATGATGTGATCTGTCCGTTTGCCGGAATGAGCATCAACAGCCCCGAAAAAGGCACGTTCAATTCGTACTCATACGCCGGAGGCTATAAAAATACCGTTTATGTTTATTTCCCGCCAAAGGGTTTTGTCGGGCAGGATCGTTTTGTTTACAAAGTCTTCACGGATACCGGCAGTCTCGAAGCAATCTGCACAATCAACGTAAATCCCTAGCCCTCCAGTCCAGACGCCGCCATGACCGAGATCGAGATTATAAAAGGTTGCCTGAAGCAAAACGCCTCCGCGCAGGAAAAGCTTTATGCCCTTTACTCCCGGAGAATGATGGCAATTTGTATTCGGTATACTAAATCCCGCTTTGAAGCAGAAGATATTTTTCACGAGGCTTTTGTCAAAGTGTTTAAAAATATCGGAAGCTGGCAAGGTGGCTCATTTGAAGGCTGGATGCGCCGGATATTCGTCAATACCGCCATCAACCACTATCACCAAAATAAAAAGTATTTTGATCACGTAGATGCATCTTACGCGGATTATACTCCTGCATCAAATGATAATATAATCTCAACGCTGGCTACGCAAGAATTATTGGAGTTAGTCAATCAAATGCCCGATGGCTATAAGGTCATCTTCAACCTTCATGTGGTGGAAGGATATAGTCATCCGGAAATAGCTGAGTTACTGAACATCGCGGAGGGCAGCTCCAAATCGCAGCTTTCAAAAGGGAAAGCCTACCTGAAAAAACTTATTGAAAACCGATTAATCTCTGCAGCATGAAGGAAAAAGAATTTGATGAAATCGGAAAACATCTTTACGATCTCGAAGCAGAGCCTCCCAAAGATGGATGGAACCGGATTGGGACAACATTGCATAGGTCGTCTCCGACGGCGCCTTGGCTCGCAAAAAACTGGTGGAAGCCCCTATTGCTGTTAATTCCTGCTTTTTTCTACATTGGATACACTGAAATCTACCATACTGCTTCAACGTCTGCGCTACGGGCTGATGTAACGCCAGTTGACGAATTGCGCCCGAGCGAGAATAAGATCGCCGGCAAGGGTAAGGATGGCAGCGTTCAGTCAGGCGATTCGGCAAAGTTAGGAGAGCATAAGTGGGGCAATGCAAATAAGGTTCAGCAAGTTGAAACGGCCACAGCGTTTCTGCCGGATAACATTGCATCAACTCCGGATCGGAATGTTCTGGCGGGTAAAGTGAGAACGTACGCCGTCCTTCCGGGGATCCCGGTAGGGAATGAAAACGAAGCGCCTACCGATGGCTCAGCAGGTGCAGCCTTGGATATAATAAACGCATTCAGTCCCCAAGACACAACTTCCCGGGTATATGCCCGGCAGCTTTTCAGCGACGAAGCTGTACTGACAACTCACGACGATGAACGCTTGTCACAACCGGCGAGGAGGGCAGAAAATTCAACGGTACCTCTGGTCAAGGACAGCGTAGCCGAATCACTAGAGCAGGAATTGAAATTGGCAGAAGACAACTCCGGGAAGCCGGCTGAAAAATTTCCGCCCACCTGGCGGTTGAACGTTTCAGTTATGCCGCAATACGTTAACCGGAACATACAGCCCATTGCCTCAGACGAGGTATTGGTTACAAAGATCGAAAACGGCAGTTCTGCAACGCGCAGGGGTTTAGAAGCCTCTATTGGTATAGCCAGATCGTTGTCGAAGCACTGGTATGTAGATGGTCGTATCTCATACAACAACCTCAGGCAGGAGATCAATCACTCATTTTCAGATGGTACCGTGGACACCCTCCTGCGCGTGCAGCAACCGGATCAAACGGTTCGTGTCACGCCGGTTTATGAGGTGACTAATCGTGAGATAAAAGGGAATTACCACTATGCAAGCGTATCGCTCGGTACGACCTACTACTTCTGGGCTACGACAAAGAGACGCTTCAATTTTTCCGTCTCGGCAGACATGCATCATCTCTTGTCGGCGGAAATCATGGAAAAGGTAGATGGACAATGGGTAAGCGTCAACAACAGCTTAAGCAGTAAAAACAACTACAGCATCACGATCGGCGCGGGTTATAATATTACTTTATACAAGGGGCTGGAACTGATGATCAGACCTTCCCTTCGTTACTTTGGCCGTGATATCAGAAGCGCGGAACTGCCCTACAAAATGAACCAGCGAACTGCTGGTATCAATTTTATGCTCTCCAAAACAATCGGGAAAAATTAATTCCTGTCTGAAAATGATTTCAAAACGTTGAATCCTTTGGATACTTAAGGTGGTGCGCTTTAACGCGCGTTGATGAATAGGGTTGCCATAAAAATTTATTTTTCTTTCAGGCAACGGCAACTATAAGTTCATTGTCTGTCGCAAAAAATAATTTATGAGCACTAATTTGAAAATTGCATCTCTTTTACTTTTACTTTTTTTAACTGCATTGACGGGTTGCGACGAGGACGACGAGCCGATAAAGCCAGCAAACGGACTTGTCGCTAAGGCGGGTTCCGATCACTCAGTACTTGTCAACGAAGATGTTCAACTGGATGGAAGCGCTTCACACGACAAAAACGGCAAGCCCTTTTCATATTTATGGACTGTTAAAACAAAGCCTGCGGGTAGCCTGCCCGAAATCAGCAATACGCAGATCTCAAAACCTATCTTTAATGCAGACATCGCGGGAGACTACATAGTTCAGCTGCAAATCATTCAGGGAGCAACATCGGCAACGGATGAATTGACTATTCATGTACAAAGCAATCTGGCGACACCGATCGTTTTGAATGACGCGATTCTTGAGGATATCACCTTTGAAGATATTTTTGCAGACGCGTCAAAAGCCGACTACATCGTTACAAATGATATTGACGTAAAAGCGGATCTCGAGATCGAACCGGGCGTGGTGATAGCATTTGAGCAAGATAAAGGAATGCAAGTGATCAATGGCTCTATCCAGGCCAGGGGCAGTGAGACACAACCTATTGTATTCAAAGGCACAGGGACGGGCGCAGGTTTTTGGAAGGGTATTGCAATCTACACAAACAGTGAGCTAAATACTTTTGAGTATGTAACCATTCAGCAAGGCGGAAGCGATAGCTACGGAGAAATTGGCGTAGCAGCGAACATTGCGCTGGCGGGTACGGATTACTCCGGCGCGGCACTGCGTTTGAGCCATTCCGAAAGTACCTTGAGCGCAGGATATGGTCTGTATGTACAGGGCTCTTCCTCAATTGCCGGTTTTTCAAACAATACTTTTGCACACAACGATAAGGCTGCAGCCTATGTTCCGGCGCAACAAGTACACAACCTTGACGACGCAAGCCACACCGCCAACAATGGGTTTAACGGGGTTGAAACAGGTGGACACATCCAGGGTATCAATGCAACCTGGCGAAAGACGCTTATGGGGGACTACCATGTCACTAGCAGTATTCTGATCAGCGGTGGGTTAGCCATGAACCCTGGTGTTACCATGTTGATGGACGAAGGAACCAGCATCGTTGTATCTGACAATGGATATCTCAGGGCAGAAGGAACGTCGGGCGACAAAATCGTATTCACCTCCTATGCCTTAAATAAATACTGGAATGGTTTAGCGTTCAACTCAGCGAGCTCCAATAACATACTTGACCAATCCATTATTTCGAACGCAGGCCTTAGCAAATTTGCGGATGCTGACCAGCCTGGAAATATTGTCGTGGGCGCCGCAGGTGTTGTGAGCGTAAAAAATTCGCTCATCAAAAACGGTCACGGGTATGGTATTGTTGCCAAAAGCCTGGCAAGTGTAAACAGTGATGTACTCACCGTAAATAACTTTGAAAATCTATCACAAGGCAAAACCTACCCTGTCCTTACCAACCCCGATCGTCCAGCGTTGACCGGAACGTGGGTCGACCAATGGACGTTCAATCATGGGCGGGCCGACATTGATGAAAGTTTGTACGATCGTGAAAACGGAAAATGGTTTGGCGGAGCAACAGATCCACATGGAGCGGAAAATGCGGGATATGGTTTAAAGATCGGAGACGACGGTAGATTTGTTTGGACTGCGGTTGAATATTTTTCAGTGGGAGAATGCCCTTCATACATGGCCGATTTCATGACCGGCAATGTGGCAACCCTTCCAAATAGTGTGTTGACTTTCGATCTTGACTATTGGCGTTCAATGTTTTCGAGTTATTGCGATCCAACGCAAAACGTCGACACCGGTGTTGAGACATCGCCGGTGACGCTGCATTTCGAGATCAATGAATTGTTCAACGTAATAACAGGTGAACGATATTGGGAGCTGAAATTTTTCAGACCCGATAATTCAACGTTTTCCTTTTACCGAAAGTAGGGGAGGAGGGAAGCCTGAAGTAATCAGCAAGAACGAACGCGCAGGAGACCGAGCTCTGAAAGGATGACAGGGATGCACAAAATTATTTTATGTCACCCCTTCGGCGTTCGGCTGGCCGCACGGATGCATTTCTAGAATAATGCCATCCCCTTCGGGATTGATGGCTGCAATAGGGATGGATTGAATGACAAGTTAAGGGCTGTGATCCCATCGAATGAAAAGACAATACAATCCATGCATCGATTAGCGCGATGTGAAAGGGTTCGCCGCGGGGATGTTGCCGGGCCACTCTCTTAAAATCTAAAAGTCTTGTATGGCTGTCCTAAACCCCGAAGGGGTGCAATTATTATAGCAAGAATAAAAATATAGTACACAGAACCCCGAAGGGGTGAAATATAACGTTAAATATATTTATGTCCCTTAGGGTTTGAATTACGCCCACGAATGGGTCTAGTTAACATAACCGGCTATACTCGCTCTTGGACATCCGTCAAATTGTTGAACTCTTTTAAAAAAACAGGGTTATCTTAGTATCAACAACGATGATATGATGCGAAAAATTTTCAACCTAAGAAGCACGCAAGTGGTTCTTCTCTGTGCAACCCTGGCGTTATTTTCATTTGCTCCCTTGCATCATGGCTGGAGCAGCTATGATCAAACCAAACCCCTTAATTATACAGGTAAGATTCTGGAAGTTGGGTATGAAAACCCTCACGGTATGATCAAACTTGAAGTTGATAAAAAGAAATGGACGGTCGTACTGGCTCCGCCTTCCCGAATGGAGAGTCGCGGGTTGACGCAAGATATGCTGAAGGTCGGTGCTACAGCGACCGTGGTTGGATATCCTCACCTAAAGATCAAAGACGAAATGCGGGCTGAGCGGATTACCATCGACAAAAAAACAACCGAATTGCGTTAGCATGCAATACGCCGACGTGTTTGAACGGCTGGAGTATTCCTCCCTCGCTGTTTATATCCGTCAGTCGCCGTTGCTTTTTCCTCTCATCGAAGTCGTTCATATTATTGGCTTTGTTTTTTTAGTGGGAAGCGCTTTTCTATTCGACCTTCGATTGCTCGGTGTTGCGCGGTCGCTTTCCGTGAAAGCAGTTGCAGACTATGTTCTTCCCTGGTCACGGCGAAGCTTGTTGTTGGTGGTGCCTTCCGGGATTTTACTATTTATTTCGCAAGCCAAGGCGCTGAGTACAAATGACGTGTTCGGCATAAAGCTGATACTAATTCTTTTTGCCCTTACAAACGCCGGCATCTTTCATCGTTTTACATTTCGTTCTGTTTCTGCATGGCCTTCATCGGGGACACCACGCGCAGCAAAAACGGCAGCGCTGATCTCACTGTTGCTATGGACGTCCGTTATCACCTGCGGAAGGTTGATCGCTTATTTCTGAGCCGATGGTTACAACGCTAGGTCTAGTATGGGGAAAGTAAGAAGTAAGCGCTGTTGCCAGGTGTGAATCTTTGATTTGCTAGTGTCGCTGCCGTTTACATCCAATGCTGAGTTTCCAAATGCTCGCCATCAGCATCTCTGAGCTTGCTAATAAAATGTTTTTCGTATTTTCTTTTTGCCCAGGCCTCAGCCATTTTGAGCACCAA
>DASUTP010000488.1:0-2720 GCA_036374515.1 Chryseolinea sp.
AGTTTTCCCTACAAAGCGCTTGGTCGTGCCCGCGCAAGCATGGATACCGATGGGTTGGTAAAAATCCTCGCGGACAAACAAACGGATGAAATTCTTGGCGTTCATATTATTGGCGCGCGGGCTGCGGACATGATTGCCGCAGGCGTAACGGCCATGGAGTTTCGCGCTTCGGCTGAAGACGTTGCTCGGATGTCCCACGCGCATCCAACGTATATGGAGGCCGTTAAGGAAGCATGCCTCGCCGCTACAGCCAACAGGCCAATCCACTTATAAAAAGAAAAAGGGACGATGAAGAATCGTCCCTTTTTTATCGGAATAGTGAATCAAATGTGGATCACCTCGCCATATGCAGCGGCCGCGGCTTCCATGATTGCCTCGCTCATTGTGGGATGCGGGTGTACCGACTTTATGATTTCATGCCCCGTTGTTTCCAGCTTCCGCGCGACAACAACTTCTGCAATCATCTCCGTGACGTTAGCTCCAATAAAATGAGCTCCTAGCCATTCGCCGTATTTGGCGTCAAAAATCACTTTCACAAAGCCATCGGCATTACCGCCCGCTTTTGCCTTACCGGAGGCCGTGAAGGGAAATTTTCCGACCTTGATCTCATAGCCGGCCTTTTTCGCAGCTTCCTCTGTATAGCCAACCGAAGCAATCTCAGGCGAGCAATAGGTGCATCCGGGGAGATTATTGTAATTCAGGGGCTGTGGATTGTGACCAGCTATCTTTTCGACACAAATAATGCCCTCAGCTGAAGCAACGTGCGCCAGCGCCGGACCTTTTACAATATCACCAATAGCATACACGCCCGGTATGTTGGTCTTGTAAAAATCGTCGACAATCACTTTACCTTTCTCGGTTTTTACGCCTACATCTTCAAGGCCGATACCTTCAAGGTTGGTAGTAATGCCCACCGCCGAAAGCACAACGTCAGTTTCGATTTTTATTTCTCCTTCAGGTGTTTTAACGGTAGCGATACAGCCTTTATCGGAAGTATCAACTTTTGTTACTTCTGAATTCACATAGATCTTCATTCCTGATTTTTTAAAGGAACGATCCAACGCCTTCGATACCTCTTCATCCTCGACGGGCACGATCCGTGGCAAGAACTCCACGATAGTGACTTCTGTGCCGATGGTATGATAAAAATACGCAAACTCTACCCCTATGGCTCCAGAGCCTACCACCAGTAACCGCTTAGGTTGTTCTGGCAACACCATGGCTTCGCGGTAGCCAATGATTTTTTTTCCATCGATCTTGAGACTTGGCAGTTCACGGGACCGGCCACCTGTGGCAACGATGATATGTTTTGCTTCATAGTCGGTCTTCTTACCAGCCGCGTCTGTGACTTCGACCTTCTGCCCCTTCTTCAACTTTCCGAAACCGGCGATCTGATCAATTTTATTTTTTTTGAAGAGAAATTGCACGCCCTTGCTCATGCTGTTGGCCACGTCGCGACTTCGCTTGACCATGCCGCCGATGTCCGCTTTTGGTTCCTTTAGCTCAATGCCATAATCTTTCGCATGCTGGATATACTCGAATACATTTGCACTTTTTAACAGGGCTTTTGTCGGAATGCATCCCCAGTTCAGACAAATTCCTCCTAGTTCCGCTTTTTCCACCACCCCTACTTTCATTCCAAGCTGAGAAGCTCTGATAGCAGCTACATAGCCACCAGGGCCACTCCCGATCACGATAAGATCATATTTTGACATTGTATTAGATTTTAAAATTCGCTGCCAAAGATAAACTCCTGATCGCTCTTTCAAAAAGTTTCGGATTTAAATGCTGGGAGGGGAACTTTTCGATATCCGTTATGGCGAGAAATACCACCCATTCGATGTATTTTGACAGAATTGGGCTACTTTTGAAAATTAACGGAAGAACTTAAAGCGTTGCGGCCGACCGTGGGCTGTGAATTATGATATGAATCTACTTCAAGGAAAGACCGCACTGATTACAGGGGCATCAAAAGGTATAGGAAAAGCGATTGCTTATCGCTACGCCGAAGAAGGGGCAAATGTAGCCTTTACTTATTTGTCCAGTGTAGAACAAGGCCTTGCGTTAGAGGTTGAGCTAAATTCAAAGGGCATTAAAGCGAAGGGATACAAATCGGATGCATCTGATTTTTCCCAGGCCGAAAATTTAATCAATGCCGTAATCGCTGATTTCGGAGCATTGGACATTCTGATTAATAATGCGGGAATTACCCAAGACACTCTCCTCCTTCGAATGAATGAAGCGATGTGGGATAGAGTGATTGCCGTTAACTTAAAGTCGTGTTTCAATACGGTCAAGGCTGCGACTAAACAAATGATGAAACAAAAAAGCGGTTCGATCATCAATATGACTTCCGTTGTTGGATTAAAAGGAAATGCCGGGCAGGCGAACTATGCGGCTTCGAAAGCGGGCATTATAGGATTTACAAAATCAGTGGCCCTGGAGTTAGGTTCGCGGGGTATTCGGGCTAATGCTGTGGCACCGGGATTTATCGAAACCGAAATGACTGAAAAGCTCGATGAGAAGACAATTCAGACGTGGCGCGACGCGATTCCTTTAAAGCGCGGGGGCAAGCCTAAAGATGTGGCAGATGCTTGTGTTTTTCTGGGTTCGGATATGTCATCCTATATTTCCGGCCAGGTGCTGCAGGTCGATGGGGGCATGCTAACTTAATTCCTGTCAATCGCACTGTAGAAATTGATACCGGTTTTCCCCGCGTA
>DASUTP010000489.1:0-3589 GCA_036374515.1 Chryseolinea sp.
AGACCAAACCATTAACAATAGAGCTATTAGTCGGGACATAACAGGTACAATTTGATCGCAATGATTAAGTCACCTTTTGCTCACAAGGAAACGCTGATACAGATCCATTAACAGGATGCATTTTCATATTCAATTTATCAATTTTCTATCTGAAAATATAGAGGGGAATAGCCGGAAGACGAGAATTTTTTGAGGGCTGGCAAGCATAACCCTTCGAGCTTGGTGATCCCCGAAAGCCGGCTTCTCGACCGTTTGAGAACTTCACATCGACTTATAATTAATTACCGGGGCGTAACCAGGTTTAAGGGTGGAATGAATCCAAGAGTTTGGTAGGACGTTGATACAACGGCAATGATAGACAGCTGTTGCATAAAGCGTATCGGTTAATCGCTTTAGTCAATCAAGTGATGTATCAATATGACAACATTTATCGAATTATTTAAAGATCCAATTGTGGTGTGCAGCTTACTGACTCAACTTTATAAATCATGGTGTAATAATCATGGGGCGGTAATGGGTAGTGAAACCGTTGTCATCGTCGACAAGTTACCCGTATTGAAACAATACTTGACAACGGAGACCATACAGGTATGAGTTGTATTCGAATCCGGGCATGAATGTATCGCGCGTAGTTCTGTCGCCTCCGATCAGCGAATTGTTAATTGTTGAAAAGCACTAACCCTCTGTCCCTGTTTCCGGCTTGTCTGTGCATCAATAGCTTCCCATTTTTTGTTCTTTTCAAAAGATTAGACATGTTACCTTCAAATCTTCCTCCGTTGGTTGAATCGCCCCATCCGCCTTTATAATGAGCAGTTACAAAAACATAATCGCCAAGATCATAAATCCTATAATAATTGTGTTTTACAATAAAGGACGCGTTTGGTGTATAGGTTTTGAGCATTTTGGGTCTGATATTCTCCATTCCCATCCGAATCGAATCAAAATTTGACAGAAGGATTGCATCCGGTGTAAATCCCTCGGCTCTCGCATTTCCATCTCCATTCGCTACGGCTTTTAACACGACTGCGTCAAATGCTTCAATTTCAGCAATCAATTTCTTATTCACATTATCTATTGCTGTGAAGTTGGTTTCCTCGACCTGAACAGAGGCATATGGCACAACTTCAGGCTCAATATATGTATCAGCTCCAAACGTCTCTGATATAATACTCAATTTTCCCTTGTCGTCGCTTTTCCATAAGACCATATAGTTGCCTTTGTATTCACCTCGCGGATTTTTAATAGATGAGTAATGAATGCTAAAAGTCCCTAATTCTAACAAATGATCAGAATATACCTCCGCGACAGATATTTTTTTCTTATACATCTTAACATCGCCTACCGTAAACCAGTCCTTAAAAAATTTGTTCAGTGCCTTACTTTCAAAAATGGCGGGTTTATACTCAGGAAAAAAAGTACACTGGTTGGCGTACAAGTTGGTCAAAGCAGCAGCATCTTCTGTTAAGTATAACTGCTCCATTCTACTGTTTATAGCTTCCAGTTCTATCCGGCGATCATCCAGGTTCGTAGTGAAACTTTGGGCCTTTAAGACATTATTTAAGGTGCCTGCTAACGCGATAATTGAAATTACTCTGATCATATTCATGTTTCCGGCAAGTTGAGTTGTTCTTGCATTCACGCAAAGTATCACCCCGTTGAATAAGGAGGAAATTAGATTGACTACCGGAGGGCGGGGGTTTATCAAATACCGTTTCTTATTGACGAAAGATAGAGTGGCCGATGCTGCACGCAATAGCTCATGCCTTTACTTGTGATTACTCAACGCTAAAATTTTCACTCAATTTTTAAGCTATGTACCGGGCTTGCAAAAGTGGCTCTGATCGTTTGAGAGCCAACCGTTAGTGCTCCAAATAACACCAATATCAAAACCCCTTGAGCTATAATGAGCAGGCTGATAGCGGTATGATAAGCAATCATCTCCAACCAGAGATTATTGACAAGATACGCAGCCGGAACGCCTATAGCGATAGCAAGTGCCAGTACGCCTAAAAACCCTCTAGATAATAACAAGACCAATGACGTGCTGTCGGAACCTAGCACTTTGCGGATGGAAATTTCCTTCATGCGTGTCTCGGTCGTATACGTAGCCATGCCCAATAAACCCAGGCAGGAAATTAAAATCGACAAGAAGGAAACGACCGAAAGTATCTTCACAATATCTCCAAAGACAATTTCATAAAAGCGGGTTATTTCTGATTTCACTTTATTGTATTCAATCTTAAGTCCGGGATTAACGGTTGCCCAGGCTTTTTCGATGCTCTCTGCGGCGTTTTCATAGCTTCCGGTATATCCTACCTGAAGGAGATTAAATTGACTCGGATTGTACATTAATGCCAGTGGCGAAATGGTCTGCAAGAGCGAGCGATGGTTGTAGTTTACAACGACACCGATGATGGTTTTACGCGTTGAATCCCATTGGGAAATTATTTGCTCTCCTACAGCATCCACCGGTGATTCATACTGCAACGCCTTGACTGCTGCCTCGTTAATGACGATATAATCTTTGTTTGATGCTTCTTGTTCAGCCGTGTAGAACTTACCAGCCACTAATTTCAACTCCATGTTTTTCTGGTAGTCTTCGTCAACCATAAAATAATTGAGGATTGTCCAATCCCTTTCACCCAGTGTTTTCTTGAATCCATTGATATTGCTTGGACCTGAAGCCGCTACGTGTGAAGCGGCCGTTACAGTTTGAATGTTACTGTACTTCAACAACTCTGTTTTCAGCGTATGCGGCGCCGTACTGTTTAACTTCACCATGACGTTGTTCTCCATATTGAAACCGTGGTCTTTATTGGTAAAAAGTCTCAACTGATTCTGCATAATGATCACAGTCAGGATAAAGAAAAGGGACAAGGTGAATTGTGATACCAGCAATGCTTTGCGCATCCCCATGCCAAAAAATACCTTCAAATTGGCTATGCTCTTCAGCACTTTAACGGGCTGAAATCCGGAAAGAACAATGGCAGGAAAAAGGCCGGCAAGGATTCCAACAACTAGTGCAAAAAGAACGAAGATGCCATATACCACAAAGTTCGATTCCAGTCCCCACCGGAAAATACGGGCAAAATTCAATTGGAGCAATAGTGGACGTACTAGCAACAGCAAAACAAAGGCGATCACCAACGCTACGATTGCCACCAATACTGACTCTGTTAAGAACTGAACAAATATCTGCCATCGTGATGCACCCGTCACCTTCCGAACGCCAATCTCCCGGGCTCGGGTGAGCGATCGCGCAATTGACAAATTGGTGAAGTTAAAACATGAAGTTAGAAGAATAATGATGGCCAACGCACTTAAGAAGTATACAAACCCCAAAGGCAGCATGGGGCCGATGGTATTGTTGATCAGTGGACCAATAGTGATATCGTTCAACGGCTGTAATCCGAATTTCATCTTTTGGACATCATGATTTGTGATCACGGCTATATGCTCCTGATAGATTTTATCAAGGTGTTGCTGAATATCGGTCGAAGATGTTTTCGACTCCAACAGGATGTAAGTCCAGTGGTTAAAGTTATCGGTGAAGTCTGTCATCTCACTACTCCTTCCTGCATTCACATTT
>DASUTP010000490.1:0-5901 GCA_036374515.1 Chryseolinea sp.
CCGCCTCGCCTGCATAGGTCTTAAAACATTAATTATTTTTTTTAAATTAATGCCATGAGAAAGGTTCTGCTCATCGAAGATGACGCTTTATTATGCTGGCTGTTAGAAAAAATCCTCAAAAATCAGTACGAGGTAGCAATCATGAATGATGGCATGGAGGCATGGTCATGGCTGGCGCAAGGAAATATTCCCGATTTGATTGTTTCAGACCTAAAAATGCCCGGATTAGGCGGGATAGAATTGCTCGAACATATCAACAGCAGCGACACTCATAAAAATATTCCCCTCATCATTCACTCAGGCTACGAAGATGCCATAAAACGCAAGCAATGCCTTGATTTAGGGGCGTTTGCCTACCTGGTGAAGCCTTTCGAACCAGAATTTTTAGTAGCCGAGGTGGAACGGGCGCTGAAATTCGGAAATGAACGAATTTTGGTCAAATAGCCTGCTGAAGCCTTTCCATTTTAAGGCTGAATTTGCGTTTCTCTGGTCAGTCTGCTGGTGAATTCCATATACCCCTCGACATCCTTTAATTCCACTCCCACAAGTTCCTCCAACGCGAGCCTTTCCTGGTTGAACAAAGATTGCGCTTGAATTATTTCTTCCTCCTGGAGCGAATACGCCTGCAGCGTTCCGCGATAGAACTCCAGCGTTATTTTGCCTTCCTTAAATTTTTTCTCCGCATCCTGGAACATCAATAAATAATCCTCCTTGATCCGTTCGCGCAACTTGATAATTTTAAAACGCTCACGAAGTTTTTCAATTGCTTGCAGTACGTCCCGTCTAACCTCGAGCTTTTTTGCATTTACTTCGAACTCTGTTATCAGGACCTGACCTTTTGCCGCGTTGGAATTAAGGGGCGTATGCACAAAAGCGCCAATGGGAAGCTTGACACCCAAGTTATACTGTGGATAAAATGCCCGACCCCACGCATCAAGATCTGAATTGCCCGTAAATTCATTTACGTTTGCCTGGATGAAAAAATTATCAAGCCATGCCCAGCTCGCTTTTGCCTTAAGCGCCTGTGCTACTTCTACTTTCTGCATGGCAACTTTATTCGTTGGGTGATTTTTCCACGCGAGCTGGACCAGACGCTCTTCAAAAGAAATGGATGGAACCTGGTCAGGAACTATAATTTTGTTATAGTCAACACTTTGCGCTATTGAACACACAGGAATCAACATAAATAGGTATAACGCTATTTTTTTCATAAGATGATTTTTTACAGTTATAGTTATCTACTGATGCTGTTTGCAAATTAGAGGATATTGCCGATAATTAAATAGCCCTCACTTTTTTAGTTGCCTAAAAGATGCGCGCGTGTACATTAAACAAATTTTTTCTTGGGAGGGCGATTCCAGCGAAACCGTTAGTATGACAGATATTTAAAAGGCACTTTATTAAGAACGGTGCCCATCAATTTGCCATTGATTGACTTGAAATATTTTATCGACTCATGATCGCGATGACTCAACGATGTAGTTGCACTGAAAACGGGTATTACTTTGTCAGCGAAATCGATTAATTCCTTAGAGTCTGAGTAGTCATTTAAAGCAGGACCTTCCATGATCACACAATCGTATCGCTGCGACAAATCCTGAATCATCTTTTTGAAATCCCGTCCGGCCATAATTTCGGACGGAGAATCATTCGCGCCGATATTTCCAATCATATCTACACCGGGAAATTTCGTTTTGTTGATGAGTATCCTTGTTCGATCTTTTTCACCAGGATTTGTCTTTACCGGCAAGGATGATCCCGGAAGGCGATCGTCATCGTCATCATCAAAATCCTCCTCCAGCATTAAATCGTCGTCATCTTCGTCAATGCCCTTTTTCAGCAAGCGTCGCGTATCCATTCTGGGCAACAACGCCTTTGTTAATGCATTGCGTCGGAAGTTAGTGTCGATAATTAACACTTTAGCCTGGACCAGACTGAGGGCGTACGCCAAACTCAGAATGAGGAATGACTTGCCAGCATTGACCTGTGTACTGGTGATGAGAAAAACCTTTCCCCCGGAGCTTTGAACTTCATAGCGAAGCTTGCGCAGAAAATGCGAAAACATCTCGTACTCTTTGTTTGAGCTCCGGTCTTTGAAAACTTCCCGCAGATTAAATTCTTTGTCCTTTAGAAAGTTAACGGATCCGACATTGGGAAGGCCGGTAAGTTTTTCCAGCCTGGATGCCACACGCACGGAGCCATCTAACAATTCAAAGGCAAAAATGCCAAGGAGACTAAGTAATAATCCACCTCCACCGGCTAAGCCCATGATCAGCATCGCTTGCGACGACTCAGGTTTGTAGCTGGGCTGTCCCTCAAGAATCTGCCGAATCGAGCTACCGATAACCAGCGATTTGTTCTTTGCCGCATTGTATTTTTCTTGCGCATTTACGTACTCGGTTGTAGCCAATTCAACCTCCCTGTCCAGATCGGTGGTGCTTACCTGTTTTGACGCATTGCCCGCGACGTCGTTTTTAAGCCTTCGCAAAGACTGGTCGATGGAAGACAGGTTGTTCTTGGCAATCTGCAAATCCATTTTCAAGTCGTCTCGTTCTTTTTCCAGCTGCTTGAATTCCTCCAGGGCCTTTTCGTTTGCACTTAGCGCGTCTAGCCTGCTTGTTTCGAGCTGCAGTTCATCGCGAAGTTTCGAAAGCCGTCCTTTGCTTGATTCACTTCCCGATGCCATGAGCTCGTTTATCTGGCGGCTCAGCTCAACGATCCGCTGATTGACCAGAATTGTTTCCTGCTGGTTTGCTTTTCCAAGATTCTTGGATTTGACCTCAATTGTATTTTCGAGTTTATTGATGGAAAATTCCAAACGGTTAATCGTGCTTACTTCACGATCACGATTGAGCTCATAGTCGGTGATCAAAGCAATCTTGTTTTTTGTTTCTGTGTCGTGCGTAAAAACATTATTGCTCAGCCGGAACTTATTTAACGTATCTGTCTTCTGGTCCAGTATTTTTTTCTTTTCATCTACAATTGCCTTGAGGAATTCGATCGACTCCGATGACCGGTCAGTTTTAAGTGTTTTGTTGTACCGGATAAATTCCTGGCAAAGCGCGTTTACAGTGTGCGCGGAGAGGAAAGGATTTTCCGAAATAAATTCGACAGAAACAAAATCGGAATTTTCAACACGCTGAATTTTCAAATCTTTGTTCAGGGTTTCCGCATCATAACCGTACGCTTTTAAAACTGCGTGCAATAGCTGATCCTGCGGATCATTTAAATTCAGCTGCTTCATTTCGGACAGCTTTGCCTTAAATTGAGCAAGGGCTTTGGTAGTTGCCTTTTCGTCGATGATGATGTCACTTTCGGTTGACTCATCCAAAACCCTGAAGGGTTTTTCGTCCTCCATATCATGAATGACAAGTCGGTATGAAAGCAAGTTCAGGACGGGAACTGAATTCATAGACTTTACCAGATTGGTAAAGTTAGTACTTACGTCAAACGGGGTCGCCGGAGTTTCAGTGAGGTTGACGGCATCATCTGCCGTAAATCCGGTCGCAATCTGCGCTGTGGATTTATATCTGTCTCCCATTTCTGAGATCAGAAAGTAAGAAGCTACAACGGTAAGGATAGGAATACCTAAGATGATCCCCAACTTACGTTTTAAGATCTTGAAATTCATAATAATTAAAGCCACTTCTAAGTTACTTAAAAAACGCAGCCCGCCGAAGAAGTGTTCTTTAAATTTTCGATAAATATTACCTGAAACGTTTGCAATTCGGCTTATCTGTAAAATCTTATGCGAACCAACTCTTTTCCCGCCACTAAATTTTCCGATTGCTCCACACTGAAGATGATTCGATTACCTTCAATTCCAGCATTTTTCAGGTAGTCGAGGATATTCAGCAATCTCTTTTGGTAGGTTTCCAGGCTCCCATTTCCGGACTTGGAAGCGATTATTCTCATTTTGATATCTTTCTTAGAATATAATCCATCGTTAATTCTTTGAAGATTTTTTCGATGCTCGTCATTTATATCACTGGTTCCAGGTTCAAAATATAAAACCGGGTCAAACGCCACGCCACTTACCTTCTTAACTTCATCCATGCTGAGGTATTGATAGTAATCTTCTTCAGTTGCCTCTTTCAAGGGAAATACGGCCACACTGTAGATATCAGAAAACTGCTGATTACGGTTGCTCGAGAAGTAAGCGACCGTATCATAATAAATGGAGAAAAAACTCTCGAACGCCGGAGAGTTGACCTTTAATCCCAAATTTTTGGGAGCTGACCACACTTCCCAAGATTCGTATAATCTTTCACTGTAAAATATGTCGGAGTTTCCGTATCCAGGGTGACCGTTGCTGGAGAAATAGAGTCTCCTCTTATCGCTTGAAAGGAAGGGCGACATTTCGAATCCCGGCGTATTAATGGTAGATCCCAGGTTACGTGGTTTAGACCACTCCCCTCTGGCATTTTTTAAGCTGATATACAAGTCCTCGTTCCCGCGACTTTCTTCACCATTCATAGAAAAAATTATGGTTTTCAGATCGGGAGAAACATGAGCGCCTAAAAAATCTTCGGTAGTCAATCCTGGTATCTCAATAAGCTCAGGTCTGGACCACGCATTGTTCTGTTTGATAGATCTATAGATGCCTTGTGCTCTCTTTGTTCCCGTTGTATTCAGCATATATATTTCATCCCCGCTTTCACTGACCCCGATCACTGCATTACTGCCGCGGTCGTTAAACGTTTTCTCGTTCTGCGGCTTACCCCACTCCTTCAACGCTTCATCGTATTGACTTATCCAAATATCCACCCCTGCAAATTTGCCACCAACATTTTCAGGAGATGCAGCACGGGAAAAAAACAGTGTTTTTCCATCGGGGGATTGCAATGGTAAAATATCTTCGTACGGGCTGCTGATTGAGTTTGGAAGCTTTCGCATCGGACCATAATCCAGCTCCTGCCCCAAGCTTACAATTGAAACCGTGCAAAAAAGAAGAGCAAAAATTCTCACCATGTTAGTTGTCTCTGACGTTTGAAATTATTCAAGCGAAGCGAAAGTACCAACTCATGGCTGCCTCCACCAAATTGGTGCAAATTATTAGCAGAAAGCTCATAGGAATATGATGCTCCAAGCATTTCGTTCAAATTAAACCCGATGATTCCCACCATGCTTTTAACATCCCGGTACGTTAACCCGAACCATATCTTTTGGTCGATGTAAACTTTAACATTGTAATCGATAATGAACTTATTGCCGTCTTGCCAGAGTGCCAGTATACTTGGCTTAATGTCCGTTGTGGCGCTTATTGGAAAGGAGTAACCTGCCTGGATCACCCCGCGATAATACGACGCGGAAAGATCGGTTTCGTTGTCCTGTATAACGAAGTTGGCCAGTGGCAGGTACGAGAACCCAAAGTAGTATCGCGACGCGTACAACAAGAATCCCGCCCTTATATTCAGGTTCGTGAAGGCTGATCCGCTGCTCAGCAAGCTTTGATACAGTGGATCAGACTTCGGATCAATGGGACCCTTGTTCGGATCGTTTGGATCTATGCCGAAATAGACACCATTCAGATCTATCTTCGTGTTTTCCAGCATGGCGCCTACTCCAAGGGCCAATCGCATCTGCTTTGTGATAGGATAATGGAACGAATAGTTTATTCCACCACCCAGCTTTTTTATCAACCCAAATTGCTCCTGAAAAATATTAACGCCCATCCCGTGAATGACACGCTTTATTTTGGGAATCTCATTGTTTTGTGACTTTGCCAAACTGGTCCGGAGAGCATTCAACGTAAGGTCCAACGGTTCCTTTATCCGGAAGTTGAAGGTGGCATTAATAAATTTAGGCGCGTCGCTGCCGAAACCGGTCCATTGATAACGATATCCTAACTTCAGGTCACGATAACCTTCGATGCCTGAGAACGCAGGATTATAGAGCGGC
>DASUTP010000491.1:0-7851 GCA_036374515.1 Chryseolinea sp.
TGAATTCCTTTTTTTCTAGATTTTCATAGGTGATAATGTCCGCGCCAGGGGAAGGCAATCCTTTTTGTTTAAAAAGGATTGCCCCAAGACCAATAACAGCTATTGCGGTAATGGCTGCAGCTAACTTGAAAGGAGTCCTTATAAAGAATGACTTTGAAGGAACGTTGTGTTCAGCATCGGTTCGCGCCGGAATCACCAGGTTTGCCTTTATCCGGGCTAATATCTTGTTTTCAAGGATATCGACCTCCAGTGGGTCAAGGAGATTTAGATCGTCGGGATTTTCCTGCAAGGAGGAATACCATTCATCTATCATGGAAGACTCTTCAGGAGTGGTTTCTCCCCTTAAATACTTTTGGAGGAGAGCGGGTAAAATCTCTTTCTTCATAGGGTTTATAAAACCGATTTCCGTTTACTGTTAAATCGGCTAAAACGATTTCCGGTTATAGCATAAGTCCGGTGAAGAAGAGTTCTCCCCTACTGTGTTTGTAAAATTCTGAAAAAATTTTCGCGTGAATAAACCAGGTCAGTGCAGGACAGCCGATGTTTGCTATCCGCAGAAAGCAAACATGGTGAGCATGAAAAAGTTGAAATGCTTAAGGTTCACCTTGAGCACCTTAAGCGCTTTGCCGAGCTGGTTCTCTGCTGTTTTTTCGGAAATACCCAAATGTGAGGCAACCTGCTTGATCGACAAATGTTCCTGTCTGCTCAATTTGAAAATTTGCTGGCGCTTCGGCGGAAGCTTCTTAATCTCTGTTTCTAAAGCACGATTCAATTCGTTGAGGTAAATTGTTTCCTCCGTGCTGTTCTCCATCGCAACTAATGCATTAGCCTGAGCTTCAGTATACACTCGTCGTGACATTTCCCGCTCAAGGTGGTTGATGACCTTATATTTAATGGCGGAGTGCAGGTACGCGGAAAGAATTTCTATTTTAAGATCGAGCCTGTTTGACCATAGCGAGGTGAAAATGTCCTGAACCAGTTCTTCGGATATTTCACGAGACTGTACTCTCCTGTATGCTGCTGAATAAAGTCGCTTCCAATAACGCAAATAAATTTCCTCAAACGCCCCAAGCTCTTGCTGCTTCAAAAGTCTCAGAAGTCCCTCATCCGAATATGCTTTAAAATTCTTCATTAAGTCTACAAAGGTTCAGGCTGCGAAAGTTACCTGAAAGTAAATAATTTTTTCAAGAAAACGATTGCAAATTATCTATTAATCCGAAACAACTTCAGATCGCTGGGGTTTCTAGTACAGACTATGTCGCTACGTCAGAACCTTTTATAGAATGATGTGATTGTATCTAGTACGCCATCGCAAAAATAACTGAGCAGTAGAATTCCCGCAAATGGCCCATTAGGTTATCGGCATGCCAGATTCATTATATAAGAAACGTAGGGTTATTTTTGCTACGGCGTACTAGTGTTCGCGATACCACGCAGAAAATTTTAGAAAGGTGACCTATGCTGCAACCTTTGTTCCCTATAGATCCATTCTTACATTTATAAAAAAAATTAACCAACTCTGATTATGAAAAGAAAAGCAACAGCCGTTTGGAAAGGCTCTGGTAAAGAAGGAAACGGGCATCTGTCAACGCAAAGCTCGATCTTGAACAAGACGCAGTATTCCTTTAATTCGAGGTTTGCCGAGGGCACCGGGACAAATCCTGAGGAACTTATCGCTGCAGCACACTCAGGATGTTTTACGATGAAGCTAAGTTTTGTATTGGGCGAAGCTGGCTTTACCCCCGATGAGCTGACTACGGAATGCACTGTTACTCTCGAGGACGGTACTGTAACTCAATCGCAGTTGGTTTTAAAAGCTAAAGTTCCTGGAATCAGCAAAGAAAAATTCAACGCCTGCGCTGAAGATGCCAAGGCGAACTGCCCGATTTCAAAATTGTTAAATACGAACATCTCACTGACGGCGACGTTGGAATAGCTTCCGGTTCTAACTCCGCAACAATCATCAAACATGAATTAAGGCGTAATTGTGAATTACGCCTTTTTGTTTGTCAGGAGTGCGACGGGGAAAGCACCAAGCGCTGAGTGCAACGACAAAGTTCCGGCGTCCGCTTCAATTTCGTCACCGGTAAAAACGTTTGTCCAGCTTGACGGAAAATCCACGCCAAGCAAGATAGTTTCATTCTTCAGATCCGGTTTTACCTCCGCAAATGGAACCAGAACGATAACCCATTGATCCTGCAAGCGTCGCGCGAAAGCACACATCACGGCATCTTCGCTTGAGGCCCGAAGCGCAAGGTATTCGCCAACCTTAAATACGTGCTCATTGTCTTTTCTGAAGTTCAGGGCTTTCCACGTCACAAACAATTTTTCAACTCCCAAGGGGCGATGAGCTGCCAGGTAAGATTGAAATTGTTTGCAATCATCTTTTTCACGCCTGATAATTTCTGCGAGGAAATTTTTTCGGGTTTGAAAATCAACGGGGCGCCTATTGTCGGGATCGACAAAGCTCAAGTCCCAAAATTCGCATCCCTGATAGATGTCGGGAATTCCCGGGGCTGTGATCTTTATGAGTAGTTGTCCGAGCGTGTTGATACTTGCGATCTCAATTACGCGGCCTACAAAAGTTGCGACGTGGGCATGCGCCGGATTCGTGTCTTTGAAAAGGTTTTCGATAAAGGCTGTGCAAGTTGTCTCATACGATTCGTTAGGCGATTCCCAACTGCTGTTCACTTTTGCCTCGCGTACTACCTTAATGAGATACTCTTTCAATCTGTTGATCCAATGCTCCGTGACCCTCAAATCTTCCGGAAAGCCGCCCACCACGGACTGATAAATAAAATATTCGTCATTTATTTCCGGACGCCGATGAGAATCTCCTGCCCCTGTGTTCAATGTCATCCAGGATGTAACAGCTTCTTCCCATTGTTCGGGTATCTCGCTTAAAACATTCAATCTTACCCTTACATCTTCGCCGCGTTTTGTGTCGTGCGTAGCCGTCGCATTGAGAGAGTAAGGAGCAGTTTTTTGTCTTACGACCATGCGTCGGTGAAATTCGTTGAGAGTCATTCCCAACATAGAGGGAGAGTCCCCCACCTCATCGTGCGATATCAGCGGATTGTAAATGTAAAATGTGGTGTCTTCGACACCCTTGGCCGTAAGAGGCCCGGTGAATTGCATAAGCCGTTTCAGGAAATCAAGAATATTTGATTTGTCAATGTCATTGTCCGGGAAAACGAACAATGAGTACAAGTGATTCAGCTCCTTCTCCACCGATGGTTCTGCCACCTTCGTGGTATTAAAAACCTCCGTTAACATTGACAGATCGTTGCCATCCAATGGAATCTGCTTTGGATAAATCCTGTAGATGGGCAATGACACCATAAGCACACCTAATGCTTTTTTCAGATTTTGCCTTGTAAACTCTCCCTGTAACCCTAACACAAATAAACATTCGACGAGGTTGTCCCACTCTCCCTCCATGTAATTTTGGAGCATCATCGTCTTGTTCTTTTCCACCAACTGTTTATAGCGCGGCAAGGCCGGTACCAGCGTACGATAAAAATCAAGAAGTCGCCTTGCGCCGCTTTTATTGGTGAACAGTTGATTTACGGCAGCAAGGAATTCGTATCCGCTCGTTCCCTGCAACAGCCAGTCAGGCGGGAGCATCTCATTTTTATCAAGGATTTTTTCAGCGATGATATAGCAGCTATCGCCAAAAAGTCGTCGCAGGTTTCTTATATACTGGGAAGGTTCCCTCAGCCCATCGATGTGATCGATTCTAAACCCTTGAATAAGATTCTCTTTATACAAAGAGTGCAAAAATGAATGGTATTCATTAAAGACCTCTTCGTCTTCCATTTTGAGACAAATCAATTGATTGACCGTGAAGAACCTTCTGTAATTGATTTCTTTTTCAGTCTTCTTCCAGTGTGTAAATACGTAGTGCTGTGCGTCAAGGATCCGCAACATTTTTTCAGCATCAGTGTTCACGCGTTCAACGATTTGCTGAAGCGTGCTGCGTTCCTTGGCAGCGATCGTGGTGATCCACTTTGTCTTGAGCTTCCTCCAGGTCGTAAAATGAGAATCAGCAGCCCTACCGTTAACAAATTCTTTCCACTCTTCCCTTATTTTTTTTGCGCTTGCTGATCTTATAATCGAAAATAAAACATCATAAGCCAACAGCGATACGGGATACTTTGCTCCGCCGTAAGAAATTTGGAATCCGTCTTTCGTGAACAACAATTTCAACTGCCCTTTCTTGATACAATTCTCTAAGCCTTCGCCTAAGAAAGGAACCATCAACCGGTTGGTATATTTCGGATGATTCCAATGAATGTCAAAATAGTGATAATAGGTGGATGCTGGTCCGCGCTCCAGCACATCCATCAACCGGCTATTCAGCGGTTCGAATGCCATGTGATTAGGCACGATATCCTGCAACCACGTCATCCCTCTTTTCTTAAGCTCTGACGCGATCACTTGCAATTCTTGCTTCGTGCCTATTTCCGGATCAATTGAATGCGGATCCACTACGTCGTAGCCATGAAGACTTCCGGCTGAAGACTTTAAGATAGGCGAAGCATAGATCGTGGAAATACCAAGCGCTTTCAAATAGTCAAGGATACCCAGCAGATCCTGAAAAGTAAAATCCTTGTTAAACTGCAGTCTGTACGTCGACGTCGGAATGTTCATGGATGTGAGAGTTCAAAAATTAAAGCCGACTCGGCGTTCATGACAATCCGATCTGCACTCATCCGCACGGACTCGTCCTGATAGCCTTTGACCGTCCATCGATGCGCAGATGAATCAAAAATTTTAGTTGCCGATCCCAGAAGAGGATGTGACCATTCGGCTTTATTTTTTTCAAAATTGAAAAGTATGAGAAGCCGATCCTCCCCAAAACTTCGTTGAAGAACAAGGATTTTTTTTCCCGGCTCCTCATAAACCCTCACGTCCTGTCGCCCGCGACCTTGCATGGCAACCCGGTCTTTTCGAAACGAAATAAGATATTGATAGTATGCCAGCAGCACGGCGTGTTCACCCTGCGTATGCGACCATGACAACTTACACTGCTCAAAAGTCTTCTCGTCCTGCGGGTCCTGAAATTCCCCCTCCATATGGAAATAGGAAAATTCTTGCTTTCTTCCTTCCTGAACCATTTTGACGATTGCCGGATCAGTGTGGCTGATAAAATATTGAAATGGATTTTTCTCGCCATACTCCTCGCCCATAAACAAAAGCGGTACCTGCGGCGCCAGCAAGACGGTTGCAGCGATCAATTTCAACCCTTCGAAGGACTGACTGGCTGTAAGCCTGTCACCCAGCATACGGTTGCCGATCTGATCATGGTTTTGTGCAAAGACTACAAATTGCTCGTACGAATTTTCCAAGGGATCAACCCCAAAATGCTTTTTGCGGTGTCTGGAATATTGGCCGGTATATACATACGAATCCTGAAAAGCTTTGGCCAAATGAGCAAGCTCTCCAAAATCTTCGTAGTACCCATTCACTTCCCCCGTTACGACGGAATGAAGGGCATGATGGAATTCGTCAATCCACTGACCGTCGAGGCCAAAGCCACCCTTTTCCGGAGTGCGTATGTAACGGGGGTTATTGAGATCAAATTCAGCAATTAATATTTTTTTCTTGTTGCACTCATTTTCAAGGCCTTTTACACGTCTCGCCAGTTCTTCAATGAAATGCAGGGCGCTGAAATCCCAGATAGCATGAACTGCATCCAGCCGGAGGCCATCAATGTGAAATTCATCCAGCCACATAATGGCGTTTTGCCAATAGAAATTACGGACGCCGTCGCACCACGCGTCATCAAAATTTATTGCACGTCCCCAAAACGTTTTATACTTGTCAGTAAAGTAGGGTCCAAACTCGGAAAAATAATTTCCTTCCGGCCCCTGATGATTGTATACAACGTCCAGTATAACCGCAATCCCCCGGCGATGTGCTTCGTCGACCAGCTTCATCAGGCCAATAGCCCCCCCGTAGTCATGATGCGTTGCGTAGGGATAAACGCCGTCGTAGCCCCAGTTCCGACTCCCCGGAAATTGAGCGACAGGCATAAGCTCGATGACTGTAATACCCAATGATTTCAGATAATCAAGGCGTGAGATCACGCCTTCAAAATTGCCTTCATCGGAAAACGTGCCGACGTGAAGTTCGTAGATGATCATCTCTGATAAGGGGATGCCGCGCCACGATTCGTCAGTCCACGTAAACCGGGTATCGACCACGAAAGACGGACCGTGTACTCCCTCGGCCTGCCATCGCGAAGCAGGATCAGGCAGATTCTTGCCGTTTATGCGGAACCAGTAAGGCGTTCCGGCGTCTACATCTTCGATCACCACCGTCCAATGGTCAAGACCACTTTTGCGCATGCTGTATAAGCCCTCCCCTATTACAACCTCTACTTTTTCCGAATGAGGTGCCCAAACGGAAAACAAACAATTTCGCCCATCGTAAAAAGCTCCTACCGCCGGATATTCGTTGCTCATCAAAGTTTAAGAACCAATTCAATTGTTGTGTTCATTCTTAAAACAATACAAGGCCCTACATGTTGAAAGTGTGTCGATAAATTTTTCCGTAAATGGACATGTGATGACCGGACTCATTGAATAGATTTAGGAACATCGAAAAGGCGGCATGAAAATTTCTAAAGTACTATACGACCAGATTTTTTCCGGTAAAACTTTATCACAGCAATTTGTTGCCAAGTCTTTTTTTTAAAATAACTGCCCCTGAAGGGCTACATTCAATGCAAGGGCTACTTTTCGAATGGGGATTCATGCCACAGAACTTAAGTGAAGTGGGTATTGTCTACCACGAATGGATTCGTAACCCTTTCTCAAATCCTAAGGAAATTTTGTTGAATCGTGCGTCAGATACTATCTTTTAACACACAGACATGACAATGCAAACTATCCAGCTCAAGCCAGTACGCAAGAATATTACAGTCTATCCCGGCAATCCATATCCTTTGGGCGCAACATGGGATGGCAACGGGATCAATTTTGCGCTCTACGCTGACAACGCGACACACGTTGAGCTATGCCTCTTCGACTCGCCTTCGGCTGAAACGGAATCGCTGCGCATTACTATGATTGAACGGACCCATCATGTGTGGCATGCGTATTTTCCGGATCTCAAGCCGGGCCAACTGTATGGCTTCAGAGTGCATGGAAGTTACGATCCACCGAATGGTCATCGTTACAATCCCAACAAGCTGCTCATCGATCCCTATGCGAAAGCCATAGCGGGGATTATCGACTGGAATGATGCCCTCTTCGGATATGAATTGGGGCATCCGGAGGAAGACTTGAGCTTCAGCCAAACAGACAGCGCTCCCTTTTTACCGAAATGCGTCGTCGTAGATTCAAATTTCGACTGGGGCGATGATAAGGCTCCTAAAATCCCTTACCATAAGTCCATCATATACGAAGCTCATGTCAAGGGCTTCACGAAACTTCATCCGGAGATTCCTGAAGAAATACGGGGCACCTATGCGGCTTTCGCGCACCCGGTAACGATCAGCTACCTGAAGGCCTTAGGCATTACTGCACTCGAGCTTATGCCGGTTCATCATTTTGTAGCTGATCGCCACTTAAGGGAAGCAGGGCTGACTAATTATTGGGGGTATAATACAATCGGGTTCTTCGCGCCTGATGCTCGTTATTCAAGTAGCGGCGTATTGGGAGAACAAGTGGTTGAATTCAAGAATATGGTGAAGGAACTTCACAAAGCCGGCATTGAAATTATACTGGATGTCGTTTACAACCATACGGCTGAGGGAAACCAAATGGGTCCCACGCTCTCATTTAAAGGTATAGACAATTGCTCCTATTATCGCCTGGCGGAAGATAAGCGATATTATATGGA
>DASUTP010000492.1:0-3017 GCA_036374515.1 Chryseolinea sp.
GAATGCAGGGATTCTTTACAAGGGCATTCGTGCTAAAGGCACTACGTCCATCGGACAAAAGTCGCCTTTTAAAAACTTAAAATGTGCGACCATAGCAATCATGGCTGCATTGTCGGTGCAATACTGGAACTCCGGTATAAAAATGTCCCAGCCCGAGACATCACCCATTGCCTGCAACCTTTTTCGCAATCCAAGATTTGCCGATACGCCACCGGCGATTGCAATCGTCTTTATCCCCGTTTGGGCACTCGCTTGTTGCAATCGGTTTAGCAGCATATTTACCAATGTGTGCTGAATGCTGGCGCAGATGTCGTGAAGCTGTTGCTCTACGAACGCTGGGTTTTTCGCCACTTCATCGCGCAGGAAATATAAAAAAGCCGTCTTTATGCCGCTAAAGGAAAAATCGAGCCCTGGCATATTGGTCTCAGGAAATTTGTAGGCATTGGGATTCCCAAGTTGCGCATATTGGTCTATCAGTGGTCCGCCTGGGTATGGCAGGCCCATGATCTTTGCCGCTTTATCAAATGCCTCTCCCGCGGCGTCATCCTGGGTCTGACCAATCACTTCCATATCCAGATAATCCTTTACCAGCACAATTTGTGTATGACCACCACTAACCGTAAGGCATAAAAAAGGGAACGAAGGTTTAGGATCGTCGATAAAGTGGGCCAATACGTGGGCTTGCATATGATTGACCTCGATCAACGGAATGTTCAATCCCAGCGCCAAGCCTTTGGCATAGGAAACGCCCACCAGCAGCGAGCCCATCAGACCCGGACCGCGCGTGAACGCAACGGCGTCTAAAGCTGTTTTGGGAGTACCTGAATTTTCCAGGGCTTCATGTACGGTAGCAACGATATTTTGCTGGTGCGCCCTGGAGGCTAACTCGGGCACAACACCCCCGTATTTTCGGTGTATGACCTGTGTGGCGATAATATTATTAAGTACCTTGCCGTTTCTAATGACAGAGGCAGACGTCTCATCGCACGAAGACTCAATGGCAAGTATAATGGGACTCATGTGTTGACAAATGAAATGGCAAGTTATTAAAATTAGGATACAGAAAGTACTGGCTTATACCATCACGGCTTTCCTGTTCCTGTTGATATCGGCCTTTCTGATCCTACAAATCCCACCTGTTCAAAACTACTTTATTGGCAAATTCCTGAAGGATTTTACCCAAGTCACGGGGTTCACCACAACCATAAAAAGCTTTAGGATGCTTTGGTTTGACCGCCTCGAATTACAGGATGTTTCGGTATATGATCCGGCGAACAATCAAATGATCAGGGCGGGTGAGATTCTCATAAATTTCAAACTTTCACAATTGTGGGAAAACAAAAATGTTAACATCGATGGGGTGTTTGTCGATAGTGCCCACGTCTTCGTTACCAAGATCAATGAGTCCGATACCTCGCGGGATCTCAACATGAACGTTTTCATTTACCGGATCAATCAGGGATACTCCTCCGGTTCTGGCGGGGGCGGCAAACCGCCGAAGATCAACATCGGTGAGGCTTTTGTCAACCGTAGCCAGTTTACCTACACCAATCAGGACCGCGACTCGGTTCCCACAGGATTTGACTATAATCATTTTTCCCTCTCCGTGGATGAGGGACAGCTGAGCAGCTTTGTAATCCTGGGTGACACAACGGAATTTAATGTCAGTACCCTGATCGCCGAGGATCTAAGGTCAAAATTCCGCGTCAAACAGATTTCGACTTTTTTCAGGGTTTGCCAGAAGTCCATGGAATTTACGGGACTTAACGTACAGGCTGGACAAAGCACTATTTCCGATACCGTGGTGTTTACGTACAATCGATTACCCGATCTGAATAATTTTGTCAGCAAAGTCAAGATACACGCCCGGCTTCAGAATACGGTGGTATATCCCAGTGATCTTGCGTTTTTTATTGATGGCGTGGAGGCAATCGGTCAACCTATCCGCATCGATGGACTTTTTAACGGAGGCGTGAACAATTTTAAGTTCTCCGACATGCAAGTCGATATCGGGAAATCGCACTTGCGAGGTTCAATAGATATGGATGGACTTCCCAACATCACGGAAACCTTCATGAATATCAACCTGAAAAATTCCACGGTCGATCCAAACGACCTTTCATTCCTTTTTAACGAAGCCACCATGGCTCGACTCTTGCCGATGGGAATACTATCGATGGATGGGCAATTTTTGGGCTATACCACCGACTTTGTGGCCAACGGAAGGTTTACCGGCCGGCTGGGTGCCATCAATTCCGATATCAACTTCAAGGTTAATGAAAAAAATTTCGACCGGTCGGAGTACAGTGGAAGACTTTCCCTGACTAGGTTCGACCTGGGCCGGTATCTCAACGACACCGTCACTTTTCAAAAGGTGAGCATGGACGGTCGTGTAAAAGGGTCAGGACTGACGCAGTACACTGCCGATTTCCAGTTAAATGGGAAAGTGCATTTACTGGGAATCCGTGGATACGATTATAAGAACATCAATACAAATGCGCGACTGGCCTCGGAGCGCATTAATGGATTTGTTGAAATAGACGACCCTAATCTTCAGTTCAGGGGAAACGGTTTTGTCGACCTGCGCGAAGGAAAAAGCATCATCCAGATCCAGGCTTCACTCGATACGGCTTACCTGCATAATCTGAATCTGACGCAGGATAAAATTTTTTTAAAGACGGACATCGTCGCGGACATCAAGGGACTCTCGCTGGACTCCCTAACGGGAACTGCCGATCTCAGGAATTTCAGAATCGATTACAATAAAGAGTCGCTGAGCCTCGAAAATATCAGCCTCAACTCTCAGCATCGCCTCAACAGCAGAAGGTTGCTATTGGAAACATCGTTGGCGGATTTTGAGATCACCGGCGATTACTATTTTTCCGACCTCTACACTGACATCGAAATGTTGTCGACTGAAATTGCCTTGAACATTGAAAACGATGCAGGCAAGACGGCTTATTATTACGAAAACAAAACCTATGTTCCCAAACAATACCATGCTGATATAGGGATCA
>DASUTP010000493.1:0-2530 GCA_036374515.1 Chryseolinea sp.
TTGTTGAAAACCGTGCAGGTTGTGTTGAAAATGAGGGTGGCCTTAGCGGAAATGAAAAAGGCCCTGGTTGATCCCAGAGCCTCTTTTTTGCTTTGTCACCGCTTGATTTTGAGTGCGGACCGGACGGGACTCGAACCCGCGACCTCCTGCGTGACAGGCAGGCATTCTAACCAGCTGAACTACCGGTCCAATTTGATAAATCTTCCAGGAATCCAATGGACCCCTAAAAGGGAGTGCAAAGATAGCCCTGCCTTGGTTTTCTCCAAAATTTCGAAGAAAAACTTTTGTTTTAGAGCACATGGCTAAAATCTGAAGTAGAACTCTCCTATTATGTTGGAGCTGTCCCAGGTATTTTGTTGGTTTCCTGAAAGCCGCAAAACGTTGGCTCTGACTTCCTTAAATACCTGCTCGATCGTCAAACCAGGCTTTCGCACCGCCTTAATCAGCTCTTGTGTATAAAGGCCATTTCGGCCGGTTCCGTCGGACGCTACGGAGCCAGGTGCCGTAGCAAAAGCCATGAAGGAGCCTCGTGCCCTCCTCATATCCCCAAGTCCCTGTTCTCCCAACGAACGGTTCAGCGCCGGAAAAGGATTATTCCGGCAGGCATCGAGAATTACGATATTCATCCTCGAATTTGAGCGTTCCATGTTCGACAACACCATGCGCTGCACGGCAAAACAATACCGGGCGATATCGTCTTCAAACTCGATCATAGCATCGATGGGAACCAGGTAGTTTTCATCTTCATGCTGCAGTCCATGGCCCGCGAAATAAAACAGCGCCACGGTCTTATCCCGTTCATTGGCGTCGACCTTCTCTTTGAATTTTAACATCGCCGCCCGCATCTGGCCATACGTGGCATTCGTCAGAAGCTGCACATCAAAATTTGACGCTTGCAATTCCTTTGCAAAATCGGTTGCGTCATTCACAGGGTTTTTCAAAACGCCGATCGACTTTGGATAATTTGAATTGCCTATGACCAGCGCAAACCGTTTTTCGTCTTTGTAGAACTCTGCGAGTGAATTCGCCACTACCGCCGAAGGTGAAGCAGTGGTGTTGGACGTAGTTATAACCTGCGTGGTTTTATTTGCGGTAGCATCTTTCGCTGCGTTACTTTTTACGTCTGGGTCACCTTTTTTTTGCCCTTCGTTTAATGCGACCACCGTGGCCGTTGGGGTACCGGCATCAGTTCTCTTTACGTCATTTTTCCCCGGGGAAGATTCCTTTTTTTCACCTGGCCCATCCGTTGTACTTCGCGCGACGAGATCTTGCTTTTCCATTTTTTCCAGCTCGCGTTTTATATCTGAATTTGCCGGATGCAATGTGTTACCTGTCTTTAAATCATTGTAGGCAAGGGCGTGCTGATCCATTTTGGAATGCAGCTGGCTGCGATCAAAGAAAAGTTTAGCTTTCGTCTCCTTGCTGTCATTCAGTTCGCGAAGCGCATTGTTGTAGGCAGCAAGTGCATCGTTACTGTCACCCAATTTTTCATACGCCTTCGCCATGAACCAGTAAATGTTCCCCTTATTCTTATGGTCCAGCAAAATGGTTTCTTCAAAATCGTGAATAGCATCTTTAAATTCACCTGACTTGTAGTACGAAAGGGCGCGGAGATAATAGACCTCGACGTCCAAAGATTTGTCGCGCGTGGGCTTTGTGAGATATTGCGAAAAGTTTGTGATAGCGTCCTCGTATTTGCCGGCCGTATAGCTATCATGGCCCTTTTCATACAGTTTGAACTGCGCCAACGCCTGGATACTAACGAGGCAAAAGAAGAATATTTTAAAGCATTTTGAAACCATAGACCAACTTCACCAGACTTAAATTACAAAACTTAGAAATTAAAAGATACTCCAAATTGTAAATTCACTGAAGGGAACCCTTCTTCTGTCAAGGGGTATTCTTCAATCTGTGTGAGAAATACGTCCAGGTCATTGCCATAGTTAACATTGTTTTCGTACTCTTTCGTACTGATAAATGACACAGGAAAGGTGTATCCAATCGAGGCTTGAAAAAATCCCGATATTTTGCCTGCGGGGAACAGTTCTATTCCAGGACCGATAAAGATACCACCTGTTACTTTTGTCTGCTTTGCCAAGTCATCAGATGGTTGATATGTGTAGAAATCGTCGGCGCCGGCTTCCCAGGGAAAATCTTCTTGTTTGTCCCAATCCGCTTCATCCTCAATATCACCGTAATTAATTAAGTAAGTTCCAACGCCGGTCACTTCTTCCCGGGTGGCGATGGAAATAAAGGGTTTGGCAAAGCCATACACAGAAATCTTTGTGTTGTCTTTAATTGGTATGAAATTAAATTTAAGGTTTGCCGCCAGCGAAATCAGCGAAAGCTTTCCACCACTCAATTCGAAATAGAGGCCTTCATGGTAAAAATCCCCCTGGAGGTCTTGATACGGACCGCCGATAAACACATTGTTGAAACCTGTTTTTTCAGGATCATATTTAAAAGTCAGGTAAGAAATCGATGGTCCCACGGAAAGCACACGATTCATTCGTTTTACAAAACCTGCCTC
>DASUTP010000494.1:0-15741 GCA_036374515.1 Chryseolinea sp.
TGCCGCCAACCGGTAAACCGTATTTAACGGTGTTTAACTACCCCCGTTCGTAAATAACGGGTAACTAGACTTCTGATTTCAGCTGAAGACAGTTATGCGATACAACTGAGAGGCTGGTCAAGGCGATTCGGG
The DNA here is from genome assembly GCA_036374515.1 of Chryseolinea sp. Taxonomy (GTDB): domain Bacteria; phylum Bacteroidota; class Bacteroidia; order Cytophagales; family Cyclobacteriaceae; genus Chryseolinea. Next base: position 133 of record DASUTP010000494.1, read on the forward strand.
TCCGCGTAACCCAATCACCATTACTTAATCATTATTTAATATTCAAATAATTATGAAAAGTAAACCAATTGCCATTCTCCTGACTGTAGCAATGCTGTCGGGATGCTATCCAAAGGGCCCAGAATACATTGAAGATCTGGATTTGGTCGTTACAAACCATGATGTCAGTTTTGACTTTGATGCGCATAATACCTATGCACTTCCAGACAAAATCGTAAAGATCACCGGAAACCTGGCCGAGGGGGAAGATCCGGAATTCGTCAATGACGCCGCCGCCGCTCTGATCCTGGACCGTATCCGTGAAAACATGGAAAAATACGGGTGGACGGAAGTTACCTCGGACCAGGCAGACATGATCATCTTGCCCTCTGCAATGCAATCAACTACTTTAATCTATTATTATGACTACTGGTATTGGGACTGGTACTATCCTTACTACTGGTGGGGTTGGTATTATCCTTACCCGATCTATGGCGGAAGCTACACATCAGGTAGTGTTTTCCTCCAAATGACCTACCCGGACGGAATTACTGCCGCCGACAACATTCCGGTGGTGTGGTCAAGTATTCTGAATGGTTTGCTGGAAGGATCGACATCACAAATCAGCAGCCGGATCTCCAGATCTATTGACCAGGCTTTTGAACAATCACCATATCTATCGGTAGACTAAAACAGTTGCATTATGAGACAAATATCTATACTGATCGTATTCTTGCTGATAATCGCCGGTCAGGCCTTTTCACAAAGTACATTCACCTTGCAGTACGCGATTAATTTCCCATTGGGCAACACATCCGACTACATCGGAGAGGCAAGCTTCAGAGGGATTTCTTTGGATTATCGATATCATCTTCAACCCAACATTGCTATCGGCTTAGGCACGGGCTGGTACACATTTTATGAACAAAAGGACTACGGCACCTACACCAGCGATGATGGGGCGTTGTCTGTTTCGGGCGTACAATACCGGTACATCAATAGTTTCCCTATCCTTTTCGTGGGGGATTATTATTTTTCACCGGAAGAAAAATTTTCACCGTTTGTTGGTCTGGGTATCGGAGTAACCCACAACGAGATCAATACTGAAATGGGACAATATTATGTGGATACGGATACGTGGCAATTTAGTCTTGCTCCAGAAGTAGGTGTCAGGATGGGGGCCTCAACCGGCGTATGGGGGTTCCTTTCGGCACGATATAACAACTGTTTCGAAACGTCAGAGCTAGACGCGCAATCTTATCTGACGTTAAACATAGGTCTAATGTTTGGGCGGTAATTACATGCCTCATAGTTACAGGTAAAGTCATGTAACGAGTAGTGCTGGTCAGGTGGCACTACTCCAACCCACCCTCAGCGCAAAATCAAAATGATCGTGAGGGGTATTTCAATTTATAGGATAGTTAACGATGTTTCGAAATTCCGTGGTCTTTATTTTTATAATGTGTTTTCTGTCTGCTAAAGCACAAACCAAAAAGAAAGTACAGAGCATCTTCCGCGACTCGCTGGATGGGGCCTTTGACTTCAGCAATTTTCTGATCGATGTCCATGGGTTTGTTCCCGTCCCTTTTCTAATTACTGAACCTGCCCTCGGAGGTTTTGGAGTTGGCCTTGGGTTCATGTTTATTCATAAGGAAGCGCCCATGATTGACACTGTTGGATCAGAAGTAAAAATTCTTCCCACGCCTCCTGATATCACGGGCCTTGCTGCTGGCTATACAGCGAACAACACGTGGTTGATCGGCGCTGTACGATCCGGTATCTGGAGAAAAATCCGCACTAAGTATCGTGTTGTTGGAGGCTACGCCAATGTTAATCTTTCGTTTTTCCGTACGATAGCGGGAGCGGAACGAGAGTTCGAGCTCAATTTTAAAACAGTTCCCTTATCGGGCTATCTCATGAGACAATTTAAGGGAACCGTATGGAGTGCGGGAATTCAATATTTGTATCTGAAAAGCAAGTTGAGGGCCGGGTCAGGAGATCTTCCAGAGTTCATAACTGACAAAGAAACAAACAGCCTGGTTAGTATGCCAGGTGTAATTGTGGAATACGATAGTCGCGACAATATTTTTACCCCGGACAGAGGGATAAAATTTCACGCAAGTTTTGGATGGTCCGATGATGCTTTTGGGAGCGATTACGACTATACAAACGTCAACGTTTACGCCTATGCATATCATTCCCTTTCAAAAAAAATAACCGGAGGAATTCGATATGAAATGCAGCAAGTTTTTGAAGATCCTCCATTTTACCTTCTGCCTTTTATTGATATGCGCGGCATTCCGGTAGCGCGATACCAGGGAAATATTTTCTCCGTCCTCGAAGGAGAAGTACGTTGGGATTTCGTTCCACGCTGGAGCGTGGTTGCTTTCGGAGGAACCGGCAAAGCTTATGATACATGGAGTGATTTTAACGATAGCGATTATGAATCGAGCGGAGGCTTAGGTGTTCGGTATTTGATGGCGAGAAGGTTCAAACTGCGAATGGGGGTCGATGTTGCCCGCGGACCCGAGCAATGGGCTTATTATATCGTACTGGGAAGCGCCTGGAAGAATAAATGAACTTAGCCGCAGTATAGCCACACGTGGAATAATTGTATTAAAAGATAAAAACTATGAAAAAGCTAGCTCTTAACCAAACGGCTTTTTTTAAAATCGTTTGCAGTTTTCGGACAAAGGTCATCGGCGAAAAAATCATTTTCATTCGTAAACAAACCTGGAGAACGTCTGTTAAAAACTAAAATTTCAAGCCCTTCTTACCTGATGAAACAAAAATCCTGTATCCATCGATTAAACTCCTTAAACAGTACTGCTAGGTTCTCTTGTATACTCATCATCTTAGTGCTGATGAGCTGCAACACCACAACCAAAGAAGTGGCGCCATCAATAGTTACGGCTATCACGGATCCCTTACCTTCCTGGAATGAGGGAGACGTTAAAAATTCCATAACGTCGTTCGTAGAGAAAGTAACGGATTCTACATCTGGAGAATTCATTCCCGTTAACGATAGAATAGCAACCTTTGACAACGACGGAACCTTGTGGTCGGAACAGCCCCTGTATTTCCAATTCTTTTTTGTGCTTGAGCGCATTAAGACGTTAGCGCCTCAGCATCCGGAATGGAAAACCAAGGAGCCTTTCAAATCCGTTCTCGCCGGAGACTTAAAAAAAGCGCTTGCCTCGGGTGAAAAAGGAATTGCGACAATGTTGATTGCCACCCATGCCGGCATGACCGATGAGGAATTCGACAACCTCGTAAAAGCATGGGTCAAAAACGGAAAACATCCTAAAACGAATAAAGGATTTACCGAGATGGTTTACCAACCCATGCTGGAGCTTTTGGAATATTTGCGTGCCCACGAATTTAAAACTTATATCGTCTCCGGAGGTGGCATTGACTTCATGCGACCATGGGCTGAAGAAGTTTATGGTATTCCCGCACAACAAGTTGTCGGAAGTTCGCTAAAAGTAAAATATGAAGCGAAAGGTGATACAGGTGTAATTGTACGTTTGCCGGAAGTTGATTTCATAGATGATAAAGCTGGCAAACCTGTGGGAATACATCGGCACATCGGGAAGCGGCCGGTATTTGCAGCAGGCAATTCCGACGGCGATTATGAAATGTTACAGTACACGACAACTGGCGATGGAGCCCGCTTCGGAATAATCGTTCACCATACCGACTCCGTACGGGAGTGGGCCTACGATCGTAAGTCCCCCATCGGAAATCTCGAAAAGGGGATCGATGACGCGGGAAAATACGGATGGGTGCTGGTGGACATGAAACGCGACTGGAACAAGATTTATCCGTATGAAAAATAGGTCAGGAACAGCGTTCTTATTCGACAACGATGTAAGAATGAGGATGACCTTTACGGATAATATCGTTGCCTTTCTTCGGACTTCGAAATAGTTTTTATAAAGACCAAAATACAATGCATGATGAATTTACCAACCATGAAACATCGAATTCTAAACGCACCTAGCACCATGCTGATTGTCATGCTGCTGGCGACAACAAACTTGTTTGCCCAACAAAAAAAACCGAACATCCTCGTCATCTTTGGTGACGATATCGGGATCCCACAGATCAGCGCATACTCCATGGGTATGATGGGATACAAGACTCCAAATATTGATCGCATTGCGAAAGAAGGAATGATCTTTACGGATGCCTATGGACAGCAGAGCTGCACTGCGGGGCGCGCATCGTTCATTCTTGGAATGGAACCTTTCCGAACAGGCCTGCTTACGATCGGTATGCCCGGAGATCCACATGGTATCGCCGATTGGATGCCGACCATAGCTGATGTGATGAAGTCACAAGGATATGCTACTGGTCAATTTGGAAAAAATCACCTGGGCGATCAGAATCACCATTTGCCCACTAAACACGGCTTTGATGAATTCTTCGGTAATCTCTATCACCTGAATGCCGAAGAAGAACCGGAAGGTTACTTTTATCCAAAAGATCCCGAGTTCAAAAAGAAGTATGGCCCACGTGGTGTGCTGAAAACCACTGCGGATGGTAAAGTTGAAGATACCGGACCACTCGTTTCGAAACGAATGGAAACCATCGATGAGGAATTTCTCACCGCTGCAAAGGGATATATCGATCGCCAGGCAAAAGCTAACAAACCATTTTTCGTATGGTTCAATTCAACGCGGATGCATGTTTTCACACACCTTAAAAAAGAATCTCAGGGCAAGACCGGCATGGGTATTCATGCGGACGGGATGGTGGAACATGACGGACATGTTGGCGAACTACTGAAGCAACTCGATGATCTTAAAATCGCAGACAACACTATTGTAATCTATACCACTGATAATGGTGCAGAAATTGCCCTTTGGCCCGACGGCGCAATGACTCCTTTCCGCGGCGAGAAAGGAACTACCTGGGAAGGTGGTTTTCGAATCCCGATGATGATCCGCTGGCCGGGTGTGATAAAACCTGGCTTGATAAGCAACGAAATTATCTCACTTATCGATTGGCTTCCCACGCTCGCTGATGCAGCCGGGGCAGGCGATATCAAAGCTAAAATGGCAAGTGGTTTTTCTACCGGGGGAAAGAATTTCAAAGTCCACTTGGATGGCTATAACTTCCTTCCTTATCTAAAGGGTCAGCAACCAAAAGGACCACGTGATGCGATATATTATTTTGATCAGGGCGGCAACCTGAACGCAGTTCGCTGGAATGATTGGAAATTAAGTTTTGCGGTGGCTTCGGAAGGTAATATCGCCACAGCTATGCGCGAAACTCCAAGTTGGGCAATGATCACAAATCTTCGTATGGACCCCTATGAAAGGGCATCTCATGAAAGTGGTGACTACCTGAAGTGGTACGGCCAGCAAATGTGGTTGCTTGTACCCATTCAGGGAAAGGTAAAGGAATTTTTTACAGACTTTGATAAATATCCTTACCAAGCAGGAAGTACCCTTAATCCGGGCGGCATAAATTATGGAACGCTTAGACAGCAAGATGCTATGAAGCGGCTGAAAGACTTGGAAAGCTTAACACCGCGATAATTAAGAATGAATTTCTCGTTCCCCGGATATTTAGTTCTCGGGGAACTTGCTTTGTCGCCGAAGTAACCTTCTCTATTTCTACTGCTGAAGCAATTATCAAAACTTAAGGGGTATGTTAAGACAAGGAACAGTTTTATGCCGTTCACTCTATTCATGACCTACGATTTGTTTTGCGTAACGGAGGTGGTGCTTCATTCTCCATTCATCGGGTAATTGAAAAGCTGGAAGCAACACAAGTTTCACGATAAACAGACATTAATGGCCGCCCTTGATCAGGTAAAAGAACTCAAAACACGTATTCAATCTTCCATCATCGGACAGGAAGATGTTATTACCAAGATTCTTATTGGACTGCTGACCGATGGTAATGTCCTTCTTGAAGGGTTGCCAGGCCTTGCGAAAACAAGGGCAGTAAAGAGTCTTGCTAAAAATCTTGATTGTAAGCTCAGCCGCATTCAATTCACCCCTGATTTACTTCCGTCCGACGTGACCGGCACGGAAGTATATCAGCCTGAGTCGCAGGAAAAATTTATTTTTCAACCAGGACCCATCTTCAGCAACCTTGTACTGGCAGATGAAATAAATCGCGCGCCGGCAAAAGTACAGGCCGCTTTGCTAGAAGCAATGGAAGAACGACAGGTCTCCGTCGCCGGGAAAACGCATGTTATGGAAAAACTCTTCATGGTGTTAGCTACGCAAAACCCAATCGAGCAGGAAGGAACGTATCCCCTACCCGAAGCACAGCTCGACCGTTTTATCATGAAAATTGAAGTTAATTACCCAAGCGATGAAGATGAAGCCAAAATCATGCGCCTGAACCGCGACGAATCCAAAGGTGTGGTGCAAAAAATTCAGCCGATACCTCAACAGGTGGTGTTTGATGCCCGCAATGAAATCAGCAATGTTGAGGTGAAGGACGCCGCAGAAAAATACATGGTCGACCTGGTAAGCGCCACCCGATACCCGGATAAGTTCGGCAAAGATCTTAAGCGATGGATAAACGTAGGGTCTAGTCCTCGGGCCACGATCGCGTTGGATAAATGTTCGCGAACGGTCGCCTGGTTAGCCGGGCGAAATTATGTAACGGCAGATGACGTCCGTTTTATCGTTCATGACGTCTTGCGTCACCGGCTCATCTTAAGTTACGAAGCAAATGCCGACGGCCTGAGCGCCGACAAAGTGATCGATGAAATATTGAAGAATGTGGCCGTGGTTTGATGCGTGCAGATAATCAACATACCTCTAACAGAAAGTTTCCTCCAGAAATAGTCGCGACCCTGGAAGACTTAATGCAATACGAATATCTCGTGCAGTCTGCCAGCTTGCTGCCAACCCATCCGGTATACTCCATTCTTGCGGGAAGGCATGCGTCAAAACTTCGCGGTCGCGGCCTCGATTTTGAAGAAGTACGCCTCTATGTTCCGGGCGATGATATTCGCAACATCGACTGGCGTGTTACCGCACGTGTGGGACAAACCCATTCAAAAGTTTTTAATGAAGAAAAAGAGCGGCCGACGTTTCTGGTTATCGACCAAACGAGCACAATGTTCTTTGGCTCGCAACGCTATACCAAATCAGTTATCGCCGCACAAGCGGCTGCGCTGGGCGCATTTTACACTATAAAACGCGGTGATCGTGTTGGCGGCCTTGTTTTTACCGACGATGATTACCACTTGGTGATGCCTAAGAGGAGCAAGGCCCTGGTGCAATATTTCTTGCAGCTGGTAAGCGAGGCGAATGAAAAATTAACGGACAGGCCGTTTGTAAAACCCAATACTCCACTATTGAATGAAATGCTGGACCGCACCTTAAAAAACATAACACACGACTACGTGGTGACCGTTGTCAGTGACCTATCCAACCATGATAATGACACGAAAAAACTGTTGCAAAAAATATCATACCACAACGATGTGATTGTGATCCACCTATCCGATCCGCTGGACGACCAATTGCCGGACGGAAAGCTTGTGCTTACCGATGCCCGCCACCAAATTCAATGGAGCAATACCAGAAAAGGTTGGGGACAAAAATACAAAGATGCCGCGGAAACATTCCGCCAGCAGTTCAAAGAGGAATTGAAGCGTTACGCTATACCTGTTCAATTTTATAACACCGCTGAACCTGTTGAAACCCAGGTGAGACGCGACATAAACAGATTAAAAGCAGTTCGATGAATGACGATATTGGCACGCTCATAGAACCGGACCCCGTTAAGTTTACCTGGGGTGCGCCGGGGTGGTATGTTTTGGGCATTGCGGTGCTTATCTTAATCTGCGCTTTCTTGATAATGTTCTATCGTCATTACCAAAAAAATAAATATCGTCGCGCGGCCTTGTCATGGCTGGAAAGCAGGGAGGGAACACTGTTGACACAGGCGCCGGAGCAAATAATTTACGATGCTGCGATGCTGATGAAACGAATCGCAATCAGCCGCTACGGCAGGAATCATACGGCAGCTTTGCGCGATGATGAATGGATCAATTTTCTTAACAAAGTTTGTAAATCACAATTGTTTACTGCTGGCGACGCAGAATGGCTCACCAGGACTTTATATCAGTCTGGTGAAAATTTGAAAGAAAGCGAAACGAAAAGTTTTATTATTAAAACTAAAAGATGGATTAAGGATCATCGCTATGCACTTTGAGCTTGCATATAAATGGGTATTCTTTCTTCTTCCATTGCCATTGCTGGTGTATGCGTTGCTACCTGCATTGCGCAAACGAAGGCTTGCGCTGATCACGCCTTCGTTCACGAGAGCTGCTAACGTCTCAGGTCAAAAACCGGAAAAGCGGGCATGGATTACGCGGAGAAATATTTTAGGATGGATCATCCTTATCTTATGCTGGATCAGTCTGCTTGCAGCAGCTTCCTCACCGCGGTTCGTAGGCGAGCCTGAAAAGCGGACAAAGCTGATGCGAAGTTTTCTGATCGCTGCGGATATTTCATTCAGCATGGCCGAACGTGACTGGATCGTTGGCGGAAAACGCATGACCCGGTGGGAAGCGGTGCGTGCAATCATGAAAGACTTCGTAAAAGAACGGAAGAGCGATCAGATCGGCCTTGTAATGTTTGCTTCCCACGCCTACTTGCAGGCGCCACTAACGGTTGACCTACCTGCCATTGAATGGCTGCTGGACGAGACGGCGGTGGGTATGGCGGGTCAAATGACCAGCCTCGGCGAAGCAATCGGCTTTAGCATAAAAGTTTTCCGCAACGACACTATCAAGCAGAAAGTGATGCTGTTACTTACGGACGGGGTCGATTCCGGTGAGGACATTGCACCTTTAGATGCGGCTCAGGCGGCAAGGAAAGACTCGATCATTATTTACACGCTCGGTATCGGGAAGGCCAGAGGAAGCGGCGGCTACAATATTGATGAGAAAGGATTGACTGAAATTGCCTCCATTACAGGAGGAAAATATTTCAACGCAATGAATGAGGGCCAACTGAAGAATGTCTATGCAGAACTCAACAAGCTTGAGCCGGTTCAGTATGAAGAGGAACAATATAAACCGGTTCAATTGCTATATTACTATCCGCTGCTAACAGCGGTTGCGTTAGGCCTGTTGTTCCATTTCATAAATGGAGTTGTTCACTTATTCAGAAAAGCGCATTAGCTATGAAGGTGATACAAAACATCGGGCACTACATTCACAATATTAACAGGGAGGAATTTCATTTCCTCCGGCCCGATGCGCTCTATCTCTTTATCCCGCTGGCATTCATTTTTATCCTTTTATTGGTCGGCAACAAAAGTAACAACAAATGGCAAAAATTAATCGCACCCCATTTGCGTCCATTTATGTTCAGTAAAGGAAGCCCATGGGCGATCATGTGGCCTTTGTCATCATTTGTCATAGCATCGTCACTCTCCATTCTGGGTGTCGCCGGACCGACCTGGAGCCAGCAAAAAGTTCCGGGACAACGGGTGCACGCTGTTGTATTGATCGTACTCGACCTGTCCGCTTCTATGCTGGCGCACGACATTCAACCCAGTCGTCTGGAACGGGCAAAATTAAAGGTCGATGATTTTCTGGACGCAAATCCAGGAGCGCGGGTTGGTTTGCTCGCCTATGCGGGAACACCGCACCTGGTATTGCCCTTTACATCTGACTATAACATTATCCGCCATCATGCTGTAAGCTTACATAATAAAGCGATGCCGGTTCCGGGGACGGATTATACCAGGCTAATTGAAAAAATCGATACGCTGATGCGTCCAGTCGACGCACCCAGCACGATTTTATTACTAACGGATGCCCTGGATGCAAATGCGGCGAGTGCGCTAGCCGATTGGAGCAATAGCACTCCTCATCACGTGGAATTGATTCTATTCTCCTCTCCGGTTGGTGCAGCTGTACCCGGTTTTAGAAACGTCCATTCTGTACAAGATCAGTTTCTTCTGCAGAACCTGTCACAAAATGAAAAGGTTGTTACCACTCCATTAACGCTCGATCCATCGGATGTTGAAAGTGTGGCCGATCGCATTCGAAAATCTTTGGTATTCCAGAAGGAGGATGAAAAGAAAGAAGATGTATGGGAAGATCGTGGTTGGATTTTGATATTCCCCGCCTTACTCATCACGTTACTGTGGTTCAGAAAAGGATGGGTTATCCAATGGTGCTGGCTTATTTTTCCCCTAGTGCTAACGTCGTGTGGGCTGGAAAGAAAGCATCCCGATTGGTGGTACAGCAAAGATTACCAGGGACAACTGCTTGCAAATGCCGGTATGTATGACTCCGCAGCCGATAGCTTTGAATCGGAAACGCGCAAAGCGGTTGCGTATTATAAAGCAGGAAATTTTGAAGCGGCAGTAGAGCTTTTTGCTTTGGATTCAACGGCGACTGGCGTTTACAATCGCGGATTGGCGCTGGCGCAAATGGGCAGATATGAGGATGCCGTGAACGCGTTTGACAGTGCCGCGAATCTCGATGCGTCCTTGAAAGGTAAGGTCGATGAAAGTGTGTTAAAAACCCAAAAAATGAAACAACGAGCGGATAGCATCTTGAAATTTGATCCTGCCGCAGCAGAAGACAAGCTGAGAACCCTTAAAGAGAAAAAAAATAAAAAGAATCCTTTAAAAGAACGAAAGGCTCAAAGTAAAGATGAAGAACTTAATTCTGATACGCAGGTAAAAGCGCTGCCCAAATTTGGTAATCGTGTAACGGATGAGACGATGAGCACCACGCATTCCGCGCGTGAGCTAAAGGAGCCTCCTAAAGATTTCAAATTGAAAAAAGCGCAAAGCGAAACGGATATTATTCTACGTCGGTCGGAAAGCGACCCAGGCGAATTTCTCCATCGCAGATTCGAATTACAAAAGAAACGCGATTATCCTAATGTTAAACCACCAAAAGAACGCTGGTGAAGAGACTATTTTTAATATTATCCTTGCTTGTCTCGCTCTACCAAGTGAATGGTCAAAGTTGCTTTGCGCGCGTGCAACTGGATCATAGAAGTGTATATGTTCAGCAACCGTTCAAAGTTACTATCACGGTACTCACGGCCACCTGGTATACGGCCCCGATCGAATTCGACAACCTTCAAGTGCCGAATGCTTTTGTACTTCCGTTCGATCGAACTTTTCCCGGGATGTTCGAGCATAATGGCAAGCAATACGCCGGCATTCAATTTTACTTTATTGTTTTTCCATATCGTGCTGGGAAATTTACGCTTCCGGCCATCACAGTCCATGCCACTACGCCCCCTGAAGGAAGCAGTGAAAGCAGACGTATTACGATCAAAACGCCGGCGCAGCACTTTACTGTAAAAACTGTTCCTGACAACGAAGGCGGTACTTGGTTTGTCGCGAAATCAGTAGCGATTCACGAACATTGGAATAAATCCCTGTCAAATCTAAAAGTTGGTGATATCATCGAAAGAACGGTGAGAGTACGCGCCAATGGAACGCTTCCTCAATTTATACCGGCGTTAACGGAAAAAAAGCTTGACTTCGCCAACGTCTATCCCCAAGATCCCGAATTAAAAGATCTGCGCACTGAATATGACGCCAACGGCGAACTCACGCAATCTTTTATTTACTTATTGGAAAAGGAAGGCGACTTTGTAATTCCCCCGATGCCTGTGAGATGGTGGAATCCTAATGTCAGAAAAATTCAAACCCGAAGCTTGCGACAACATGCATTGCACGTGAAAGCGAATCCGGACCTTGGGATGGTTGCAACAATTAGGGATAGTCTGGAGGTGGCGCAACAGGGTGCTCCGACTACCCTAGCAAAAAAAGAGCCGCTTATGATTATGGGTATACATTGGTACTGGTTTGCCTTGTATGCACTGGCTTCGTTGATCATTTTGTATGCGTTAATTCGCTTGCTAGTTAAGGTCAGTAGATCGCTTTATATAAATTATGTACGCTACCGCTCCAGTGAACAATATTGGTTCAGACATTTGATGTCGTCGCCTGCGAGTCAACCGATTTTCTGGCAGCGGTTGTACCAATGGTGGGATCACATGGATCAGGTAGATAAAACCCCGGACATTTTAGAAACAGCAACTGAATACGCTGACCCAAGCTTAGAAAAAATGCTTCAGGACACAAATGAAAGGCTCTATTTCAATGGAAACGATGCAGATAAAATTAACGGATTAAGGAAGCGTATAAAATCCTTTCGCAGGTGGCTTCGCCATGAAAAGGCAAAAGAAAATCGATTTGATATTTCTGAAAGACAAAAAGAATGGCGCGGTTGATCACTGGCAAGACGATAAAGACCTTTGTGTCTTTGAGTTTTCGTGGCATTTATTATTCTCGCCCGAAAACTCAAAAATCACAAAGATTCTAAAATTTCAATACAAATCTCTCAAACCGCCGCATACTCGGCAATTTTATAACTTCCTGGAACGTTGCCGAACGTAATGGCTATACGGTTCCAAGAATTTATCTGGGTGATGGCTAATATGATGTTCGCTATGTCGCCTTTGGAGAAATGGGGAGTCAAGCGTTCATAAGCGTCTGCAACCACCTCCGGTTCCGACTCCGAAATTCTTGTCACCACTTCCGTAAGATTTAGTACAGCCTTCTCCGCATCTGAATACATTGGCGATTCCTTCCAAGCTGGTAATAGATATAGGCGTTGAAATGTTTCACCGGCCTTCAATGTGTCCTTGTGATGCATATCAAGGCAGTATCCACATCGGTTTATCTGAGAAGCCCGTACTTTGATCAAATGAATAAGTGAATGACTGATTCCAGATTTTTTCAAATAAGTCTCAATGTTCGACATAAGCTCGTACATCCCTCTGGGTGCATCTTGCAACGTTAGTCTTGGTTCCATGTTACGAAATTTTAAGTTGTTGTTAATATAAAGACCGTGTTGTGGAACAAAGCGTGACATGGATTGATAAAAAAGTTACCTATGTTTTAACCGCAAAGACGCAGAGACGCAAAGGGGTTCATATTTGGTTTGCACTTCTTTGCGTCTCTGCGCCTTTGCGGTTTCATTTACCAGAAGGGCTGGGGATCTCTAGAACATTTAAGCGGAGTCTAAGAATCCAAGCCAAGAAATTTATCCGGATTCAGTACGATAAATATTTTTGTAATGGTGTGTTTCACTGTCTCAAAAACAATACACCGGAAAATTTTTCCTTGCAGCCTGAATACAAGCGCGGGATAATGATTTACAATTGTAAAGGTTGCTGTAGCCCCTTCAGGATGATATTTTCCAAATACCGCCTTTAAGAATTTTGACACACGCTCCTGTCCTACGAGCACTTTACGGGCGGCCCGCATGTTCGGTCCGCCGTCTGAAACACTTTCCACGTCCTTCGCCAACAATCTTTTCGTTCTTTCAATGTCGGCAGCCGAGATCGCCTCGGCAAGTTGTTGAAGCAAAGGCTGGCTTTCTTTCAGCGCGCGTGCAGGGCGAATAGCCTGTCGATCAATTTTTTTCCGACCCCTCTTTAACAATTGGCGCGCATGATCAGTATTGATGTTCAACACGTCGGCGATTTCTTCGTGGTTAAAATCAAACGTTTCCTTCAGTATAAAAACAGCACGCTCCTTGGGATTCAATTGCTCCATCAATACCAATAAAGAATAATGCAATATCTTGTCACGGTCTGCTTCAGCATAAATACCTTCCTCCGTCAGCACAGGTGAAGGAAGCCACTTTCCCGGATATTTTTCCATTCTGCTCCGAAGAAGACTTTTTTGATTTATGGCTCGATTTATAACGGACCGGATGAGGTAGTGATCGGGCTTTTCAATGTGCTCGGCAGGGTTTAAAAAATGGTGGTTCAAGACTTCCTGAACAACATCCTCCGCAGCCATAAAGTCACCGGTAATATTATAGGCAAAGGGAAACAACATCGATTGATATCGATAAAATTTAGCATTCAACTCTTTCGCCTCTAACTGACCTGTTTCCATACGAAAAAATTAATATTCTGTAAGATCTCCCCCTCCTAGCCTATCAGGACAATTATGTCCGGGATCCCGTGACAAAAATTAAGCACTTTTTTGGCAATCAGAAAAAATTATCGGAAAATCAGACCCATTCACTGAGTAAGTGGTCAATACCTATTAATCACTCATCTGACAAACGCCTTTCTCAAAAAAGATACCGCGCGGTTTATTTTGGTAAATGTGTAGCACAGAACACAGTCCTGATTGCCGGACGTCCCTCATTTTTCTAAAATGCGAATCAGATCGGTATTCAGGTAATAAACTTCCTTTCCTTCCTTTTTTGGCGTAAGAATTTTAGCCTTCTCCAATTCATCCATGTATTTTGTAAGGGTCGTTCGTGATGATTTCTTTAATACGTCGCCAATAATTTTCGGTCTGCTATAGGGCTGGGCGAAAAGCGCTTCGTTGACGTCCTTATTATACCACCTGATATTTTTTCTTCCATGCTCAAGGGTGGTCTCCATTTGTTTCACGATGTCATTGATCAGCTCATTCGTAAACGATGAGGTGTATTCAACCGCATCCAACATGTACATCACCCACGACTTCCAAGAAGCCCGTTGGGTCACCGCTGCGAGGGCATAATAATATTCATCCTTGTTCTCAATAATGTACTTTGAAAGATAAAGCACCGGTCTCGACAGCAACTTTTTATCTATTAGGTAGAGAAGGTTCAAAATTCGTCCGGTTCTTCCGTTCCCGTCATGAAAAGGGTGAATGGCCTCGAATTGATAATGGCCAATGCACATTTTCAGAAGAGGATCAACGGAGTATTGTTGGTCGTCATTGAGGTATTTTATGAGATTGTCCATTAATCTTTCAATAACCCCTTCCCCGCGCGGTGGCGTGTAAACAACTTCACCCGGTTTGATCTTGCTCGCGCCGCGTTTTATAACAACTAACGAATGGGGTGGGCGCAATCCGCCAGTCGTATCTTTGATCTGTTGAAAAATCTTAGTGATCAGTTGCAGGTTTATCGCACGGTTTTTCTGCAGCGTCAGATATCCTGACCAGAGCGCCTCCCGGTAACGAAGTACTTCTTTGGTAGCAGGGTTGCTCCTCTCCTTCCCTGCTGTATGGGAAATAGCCTTGTAAAGGTCGTCCTCGGTGGTGAAAATGTTTTCAATTGCCGTTGATGTTTTCGCCTCCTGTAGGCTAATTGTATTGATTAACATGTCTGGATTGGGCAGCCGCAGCACATTACTATTGACCGACGCGAGCGCCCGGGATGCTGTGACGAGTTTCCTCAGAATGTCGGGATCATTTTCAATTTTTTGCGGCGTGGGCAGCGGCGGAAGATCATTGAAGGGGTTATTTCGGTCGTATTTTGCCATGTAATGTCCATTTATTACTAAAATCTGAACATATGGACAAGATTGTTCAAAAACTGGACACATGCAAGCAATATGTCCAGTTTTTTCAAATATCTGAACATATCCGTAAAACGTGTTCAGCACGCACGATAATTTGCCGTGGGATTCATGACGATTTTACAGAGCTAAAATGGCCTGAAAAAGTGATGTTGCGCAAGTTAAGCCTTAGCAGCGATGATTTTCTCAGCATCGATGATGATCCTGGCTTCATTATACAATTGATTGATCTCATCGATTTCGCAATCATTATAGGTAATAAAAAGATTACCATGGGGACTGGAAAACA
>DASUTP010000495.1:0-3951 GCA_036374515.1 Chryseolinea sp.
CACCGCCCGGCTATGGTAAAACAACGTTGATGGAATACCTGGCCAAAACGGTGGGACTACATTTTGTAAAAATCAACGGCCCGACCATCGGGCATAATATTACCTCAATTGACCCGAACGAAGCAACAACTTCAGGTGCACGTGCGGAACTTCAAAAAATCAACCTTTCGTTTGAAATGGCGGACAACGTGATGTTGTATGTTGACGATATTCAGCACTGTAGTCCCGAATTTCTTCAAAAGTTTATATCGCTTGCGGATGGTCAGCGTAAAATGGACGGCATTTTTGAGGGTGAAAGCAAAACTTACGACCTGCGTGGAAAGCGCTTTTGCGTTGTGATGGCTGGTAACCCCTATACCGAAAGTGGAGAGCAATTTAAGATTCCGGATATGTTGGCGAATCGCGCTGATGTATATAACCTTGGAGATGTCATTGGCAGCTCGGATCAATTGTTTAAACTCAGTCTGATCGAAAACTGCGTAGCCGAAAATCGCTATCTGCAACGTATCAGTAACCGGAGCTTTGATGACCTGTATAAGCTCATCAGCTATGTCGAAAACGGGAGCGACCTGCTGCCCGAAGTCGAAGGGAATTATAATCAGCAGGAAATCGACGACGCAATTGCAGTACTTAGACATATCATCCGAATCCGCGATGTGGTCATGCTGGTGAATCAACAATACATTGCCAGTGCCGCGATGAAGGATGCATATCGCACTGAGCCTGCATTCAAATTACAGGGCTCTTACCGGAATATGAATAAAATGGTGGGTAAGGTTGTTCCGCTGATGAATCCTGGAGAAGTGAATACGTTAATCCTTTCACACTACGAAGGAGAATCTCAGACATTAACATCGGATGCGGAGGCTAACCTGCTCAGATTAAAGGAAATTGCCGGCTTTCTCACTGAACAGGAAGCGCAACGCTGGCATCAAATTAAAGAGATCTTTGTGAAGAACAACAAATTTGGAATGCTGAGCGAAGGCGACGCTTCCGGTCAGATGCTGATTCAATTAAGTTCTTTTAACGACCACCTCGCGGCAATTGCGAAAGCAATCAAGGGAAATAATTGATGGGGGAAATCGGACAATAGGCGGTTCACTTTTCCTGCCTTCGAACGGCTGTTCCAAATTTAAATCCTGATTCTCAAGAAAGAGCGCTTTCTTATTGAAAAAGCGCTCTTTGCTTAATCGCCTTGTTAAATGGATTTCAGATATTCTACCAGATTCCCAATCTCGCCTGAGGTCAGCCCCAATTGGAAATGATCATTGTAATGATCGACAACATCATTAAGTGTCGCAAAGCGGCCATCGTGGTAGAATCCACCCTTTGCCCTGGCAGCGACACCTCTCAAAGGCGTAGTCCGGTACTTACCTGTCGGAGACCGGCTTGCTTCAAAGTTGTCGATGCCAATCTCTTCCGGGCTATGTAATACATTGTCTGCATAAATCGGTGCCTTATGGCATGTAGCGCAGTTTGCCTTTCCATTAAAAAGCGTTTTACCAATCTCTGCAGACGCCTGGTCATAACTACCCGGTGGCGCAACGGGTGGGTCAAGCGACAGCTGATATTCCCTCAAAGCTGGCAACTTCGGAGTTACTAGATCATTGCTGACAGTGACATTATACAGACCGTTTTCCGTTGCGACGGGATACTTTGCGGCATCGTTTATCCTGGGATCCGAGAAGTTGCCCATGCCGTGCATTTCGTTTACTGCTACCATATTATTCCAGTAGGATAGATCACCCCATCCTGTGTAAGTGGTAAGCTCGATTCCCTGCATGCCGTAAGCAGATGGTATCAGATTGGGCTTGATCGTTCCGTCAGGCCGTTGTGCTTTCCCATCTAAAAACAACACAGCGTCATACTTACCGGGACCCCAGGCAGCAAGCACGGTTCTTAAAGTAGCCTCATCCACGTTCAGCAGATCGGCAATGGGTTGGGCGTTATCGGTGAGGGAAATGATAGCCCCTACATTTAAGTCACGGTTCGCCCATCCATCCAGGCGTTTTCCAATTCCTGGCTGAAAGGAATCATCCACGGTTGAGTGACACAAGGCACAAGTTATGCCCAGCGAAATTAGTTTACGGTCTGCATCGAAACCGCCTTTGAGGCCAACCACCGCATCGAGCTCCAGTAAGGCGACCGTTGTAGCCGGGTCATTCAGATCCACCTGCCCCGCGGTGATGCTTGTCACCAGCGCGGCGGGCAGTGCTTCAGCATCCACTTTTAAACCAACCCCCAACGCAGTAATGGGACTAACCCCGGAGCCAAAACCTCCGTTAGCATCACCTAAGATCGCTTTGTCCATATGTAGTACGTCCGTCCAAAAGCCTTCATCGCCAAAGGTGTCAAATCTAAAAATATCCTTTCCCTCTTCGACAAGTGCCGGGTCAAGCACAGGTTTGTCCAGTGGAGGACCATCATCATCATCATCATCGCATTGCGTGAGTGTCGTCATTATCAACAATGACATTACACCAATCCATTTTAGATACTTCATAGGTATATTATTTTTTGCTGCATGGATTATCCTCCTCCTTAGTTTGAGTACAGAACTTTAGAAAGGTTACAAACTTTATTTCCGTTTATCTGAAAAAGATGGCCTCACTGAATGATTTGGGTAAAAAATACCACACATCTATTTGCAAGTCGCTTCACGAAATTTGTTGGCAAAGGTTTTTAGCAGCCTCTGTGACATTGCCGTTGGTTTTCTTAAAGCAAGTGTCGCTGCAATTCGATTAAGGTATTGCGTCATTGTCAGTTGATTTTGTCAACTGGACAGATGGATAAGCCGACTTTAGCGCACTTAAAATAGAGTCGGTTAGTATCGCGGGGTGTGGTTTGGAACTTGAATCGTATTGAAAAGATCTGTGCCACAGATCGAACAAGCCTGCGAGTTGCTTGCTCGATAACAAATTTCCGTCGACGGAAGCCTGGGAGGACACAGAGAAGTAAAGCTGCCGTGCTGACCATCGAGAAAACTTCATTTCAAACTTTGTTATTATGGTCTTTACTTTTGGTATTTCCGCCAAACGCTTCCGAACTGTGCTGTCGGTTAGCGACGAGATTGAATCAACATCGTAATACTTCACCTGATCCATCATGCAAACATCCCCGGCTACATTTTTGGGGACGGACAAATCGAGAATTAATTTAATGCGCGAACGAAATATATGCTCCCTGTGCACCAAGCAGTGGTTCGAATGAGTTGCAACGACCAAAGCGTCAGCATCACAGAGCTCAACATCTAAGTATTCCAATGGTGCTGCCTGAATATTAAACATCGATGCGATCCGCTTCGATTTTTCGGTATTTCGGCTAACAAGGGTAATTTTTACCTGGGGAACCGCCTTCTTTAAGTATCCAAGAACGGTTTGTCCTGTGCTACCTGCTCCTAGCACAACAACTTTACAAATATTTTTCTGCTTTGAAATTTTGAGGGCTGCAGCGTACGTTACCGACACGGTGCCGTTCGAAAAGAAAGTAGATGCCTTCACTTCTTTCGAAGCTTCCAAAGAAAAATTAAAAAGCCTTTCCAGATAGCCATTAGTGCGACCATGTGCTTTTGCCAACTGAAATGCAGATTTAATTTGCGAGATTATTTCGTAATCGCCGGGTATCTGCGAGTCGAGGCCACTGGCCACGGACAGGAAATGTCGTACAGCTTGGTTGCTTTCCTTAACATAAACACACTTGTTCATCTCGTCAAATGATGCTTTTGCATGATGCCGAAGCAGCGAGAGCAGCAGATATTCGCATGGAGCGAAACCATAAATTTCAGTACGATTGCAGGTGGAAAGAATGAAAAAGTGTTGAAAGCAATCAGCCGCCATTGATGAGTACGTGGATGAACATTCATCGGGCGCAAAGGCGAATCTACTTCGAAGGGCGATATCAGCCTTCTTAAAACTTATTCCCACAACAAAGAGTTTCTGAGGGTGGATCATA
>DASUTP010000496.1:0-2038 GCA_036374515.1 Chryseolinea sp.
TTATAGTAATCAAATTCACGAGTGAACCACGCTGATCGCCAAAGGTACGCAGAATCTTTTTTGACAGGCTTCCGATAAAACATTCTATAAATTCCTCGGATCTCCCTGGCAACGGGTTCTGTAACTTCAATCCTATCCCAGTACCGGAATGGTTTATCAAAAAAGTATGACGCAAGCATGGCAGCATTTCCGTCTGTACCTCCAGTGTTATAACGAAGGTCAATCACAAGATTCACGATTCGTTTTTCTTCAATATCTCTGAAGGTTTCTTTTAAAAATTTCTTAAAATTCTGTCCATTTCTCTTAATGATGGATCTGGCAAAAGATCGTATCCGCAGAACGCCAATTTCATCGACGATCTTAAAGTCCAACTGTCGCACACCTGCGGATTCGAGTGAGTCCATCGTTGGAAAAACGGAGGTTGTGATACCCGGTACCTGAACACGTCGCCATCGGTCGTTTGAAAGGATCTCCACGTCAAAATTGTGGATTACCTCGATCATCGAGCGGTACCAAAATGCGAAGCGATGGTTTAAGATCAGGATTTTTTCAGTCTCGTTGTAACCATCTGCTGGAATAGCTTTCAAGAGCGTTTCAAGTATTGACGTTACTGGCTTATTATTTATAGCGAGTATCTCACTCCTCAACGGTATCTCTATCTCCGAATGATTTTTGGTGATGATTATGCGTCTCGCACTATCAATGAAAATTTCGAAAGGAATCAGGGTTGGTGATGCGTCAACATGTGCCTCATATTGGGCGGGAAGTCTGATGCCTGTATGTAAACATCCTATTGTTGCGAACAGTGGCTTTATTTTTCTGTAAAACTGCAGGGTAGTCAGAGAATCCGTTATCGACTGTGCCGTCGAATCGGTTAAAACATCAAACCGCGGTTTTGAGGTATAGCGATAAAAGCCAGGATGCTTTTTACTAAGTTCCGACATCATGCTTCGCGTCCAGCGTTTTAGGCTGTCAGGGTGGTACCTTCGGTCAAAATTTGAATCTTTGTTATCCTGTGCCAGCAAGTCTACCGACAAAAGCACTAGCCCGATGAAAAGGGATCTCACACCTAAATTTTTAGCTTAAGATGTTCCCATTGTAAAAATAGTTTTAAGGATAACCCTGATCCGTTACTGTGATCCCTTGTCTGCAAATAAATCTTGTCCCGCTGTTCTCCTCAACAACTGTTCCCTAAGAATGGACGCTTCGCAGTCAGGTCTGGATGATCTTTAAATGTTCAGCCGACCCCCGGTCGTCCTTTGGCGATTCATATTAGCGCGCGAGTACTTGTTGATGTTTGTCGCAGAATATTTTCCTTTCGGTTTTCAGCCGAGGCCTCTTGGTGTAGACTTAAAATATTTTACTGAATGGCTCACGACGGCTTGGCTATCGGCTTTGCAAAAAACTATCGATTCTCTTCTTTTGCCTGAGATGGTGCCGAAGGTGCATGTCCGCAAATTGCAGCCACTCGTTAGCGCTTAAATAATCCAGCCCCGGATGTTTTGTTTTTCCATGAAACGGACTCCTCGCAATTGTAATCGCCATGGCGTTCATTCGCAATTTCAGTTGTAGGAGGTCGTTCAGCAGCTTTTCCTTGCTTTCAGGTTGTGCCATGTAGGCATTGGCCGGGGCCCCGTCCAGTATTGCATCCGGAAAGTCATCATTTAACAGCATTCTTTTACCTTCTGCAGTGGGCTCTTCCGTGCGATGATCGTTGTTTGTTACACAAATTTCCATTTGCTCGATGTAAAAGGATGTATCGTCCAACAAATGCATGTATACCTGTCCAATCGACCACGCTGTGGAAGACGGCTTTCTTATCAGCTGCTGAAAGTCGTAGTGGTCCAATGCTTTGATCCAGATGTCGATCGTACGATTAAAGTCTTCAATACCCATTCGCTGTTAGAATCTTGAAAATCCCATATTATTTCGCCCTTCAATTTGTCAACGGGATTTTCACGGGCAAATTTAAGCGATTGGAAGCTAATGGTAAGTAGTGCGGTCAATAATGCACATGATCCGGCAATAAGGATCAATC
>DASUTP010000497.1:0-8439 GCA_036374515.1 Chryseolinea sp.
TATGGATATCGCAGTCACGCAATATGGCGAACGAAATGATGCGGTCGCGGACATTTACAGAATGCAGGGAAAAATGTTTATGGACCAAAGCCTGTTTGAGCGTGCGTTGGAAAATTACCAGAACATGTTAAATGCGCTAATCCCGTCTTTCGATCCGACCAATTATCATACAATCCCAGCGGTGCAACATGAAAGTCCATACTTCAGAGGAATAATTGCGGCCAATTTCAGCAAAGGTGATGCGTTTCTTGCGTGGTTTGGCACTGCAGGTAATCTTGACCGTCTTGAACTCGCCCTTGAAAATTATCGTGCAGCATACCATCAAATAATCGTAGCAAGGAAAGCAATTGGTGATGAGCTCTCCAAACCTTTTCTGATGTCGAACTTTCACAAAAGTGTGGAAAATAGTATTGCATGTGCTCATATGCTATTTCGTAAAACGAATGACCAAAAATTTATTCACGACATCGTTTCCTTCGTTGAATTAACAAAATATTTGAACGTACTCGACGCATTGCTAAGAGCAGAGCGCGCGAACAATTCAGAAGTCCCAGTGGAATTGTTGTTTCAACTTGAAAGCACACGAAAAGAGTTGAATAATCTTCAACGGCTTGAAGCGCAGCATGAACATTTATCATTGTCCATCGACTCCGTTGCGAGTATTCGCGACAATATCCTGGATCTGATCGAGGATAGGCGCGAACTTATGTCCAAAATCTCGGAATACTCAGATAACAAGATGTCTACTCCTGGCGATATCGTAGGCACAGTTGAAATTCAAAAGCAACTGAAAAGCGATGAGCAGATCATAGAATATTTTTGGGGAATAGACAGCATTTACGCAATTTCGTTAACGGACCAAACTGCCAATATAACGGCCACGGCCAATAATTCAGGAATGGACAGCCTGTTTTTAGCCATTCGCAACATGCTTGAAGGTCAGAGATCCTACAACCCTGACGACGTAAAAAATTATAGCATGATGACATCGAGGATCTACCGTCAATTATTTAAACCTGCAATTCAGAATAAGAAACTTATCGTGATTCCAGATGGATCATTGAACCTGATCCCTGTCGAAGCGCTGGTAGTTGACCATCAGCCTGAGAAACAAACTTTCAAAAGCCTCGCCTACCTGATCTATGATCATGAAATAACATATGCTTACTCTTCGAGTATCTTGTTTCACAACGGCTCGGAAAACAGAAAGGAAATCAAAAAGGTCCTTGCCTTCAGCTATTCCAATAATTCCGGTAAGCCGGGCATGGACAGGCAAAATCATCTTGAAGCAATTCCGGGCACCTATAAAGAGTTGGAAACTTTATCGCGGATTTTCAAAAATGTAATGCGCTTTAGCGACCGCGATGCTGTGAAGGCTAACTTTATTAACCATGCACAGGATCAAGATCTGATCCATCTAGGGGTTCACGGTATCGGCGATCCAAAAGTGGTGGATAATTCACGTTTAATTTTCAGAGAAGACTCTCTTGAATCCGGTGACCTATACGCCTACGATATTTACAATTTAAATATTGATGCCCGCCTGGTAGTGCTGAGTGCGTGTGAAACCGGAATTGGCAAGCGTCAAACCGGGGAAGGAATTTTCAGTATTGGCAGGGCTTTTACCTATGCAGGATGTCCGTCGGTTGTCATGAGCATGTGGCGTGCAGCCGATACGTTTACCGCCTCTATTATGGACGAATTTTATGAAAAGCTGCATGACGGTAATTCGATCGGTAGATCCTTGCGCGAATCAAAACTGAAGTTTCTGGAGAATTCTGATGAACTTTCGGCTCATCCGGCCAATTGGGCGGCTTTCGTTTTGAACGGCCAGGACAAATCATTTTCAGGACGCACTACGCCTGTAGCAATTTGGCTGAGCCTCATTGCTGCAGGCATAGCGTTGTTTTATTTCGCTGTAAAATTGAAACAAAACCGACGTTGAGCGTCCGGTCCTTGTTTTTTAAACAACTTCTTTTTGAGCACTTCCATTTGCGCCGACTTTTTCAGAAGGCTTCAAATATTTTTCGTCTAGGTATTGCCAAAGTTTGATGGCATTTTCTTCTTTTTCCAGATTACTCAGCCAGTCCCTATGCCCATCTCTCATTATGCGCGCCATTACCTCATTAAAAAAAGTGATGAGTGGATGATATTCCGTGATCTCTTGCGTATACGGATCTCTGGATACCAGCATGTCGGGAATTCCAGCTACAGGGGCTGTGATTGTTTTGGCTTGCGAGGGATCTTGATCATCATTCCATACAACGGGCGTGCCAGCAGTCCAGCACTCGTTGTCGTTTCGGTTTGTATTCTTCGTGACATTACCTTTTTTGAACTTTACTGGCGAACTGCTCAGTTTCGGATGCTTCTCATAAATTGTTCCTTGTTTTTTCCAATCATTTTGGTGTCCTCCACCAACTTCTCCTTGTTGTGGCATATTTGTTAGGTTTAAGGTTTATAAATATTTTAATACAGTAATCTTCAAAAGTCCTCTTAGTAAACATAATAGGCATTAGCACGTTTTTAAGTTTTGATACTACGTCAACTAAAACTTTCCGTGCTTTTTTTCTAATTAGCCTGAAGCTTAGGTATTTCGCCTCGGGCTTCGCCCCTTAATGTAGGGATCTCCCTGAGGTAACCCTTATGCGAAAGATAATTCTCTAAGTTAGCTGAAAAAAATTTACCATGACTAGCAGGCCAAACGCTCAGTTGGCCGAGGAGTGAACGCAACAGCCATTGGCTTTCGCAGTAGCCTCCAATGAAATATCAGGACTAGTTTAATTCTTGCCGTCTAGCGCTCAAGCCCTCTAAAAAATACTCAGCGATTTCTCTGGTTCAAACAAGTGTTTCAAAAATAGCGTATTAAGCTAAGTTTTTTTAACGCAGAGAGAATACAGAGGGAAAGACAGGGAGGCCAATGCGGAGGGAGTTTCTTCTCCTTATGCTACGAAGAGCTTTTCAACCTCCCGCTTGGCGGGACTTCGCGGTCTCCATTGGGTTGCTATGGTAATGCGCGCCTTCTATTCTTTATTGGTCAGAACGCTCCGCGGACCTCAGCGCTAAAAATTTCAAGAAAAGTACCAGCTGTTTCTAAAATAGCTTGTTAAGCTAAGTTTTTTTTAACGCAAGAGAATGCAGAGGGAAAGACAGGGAGGCCAATGCAGAGGTTGTTTCTTCTCCTTGCCTTAAAATATTTTAGCTACCCCGTGCCTTCGACTCGGCGGTTGAAATTATCAACCAAATTAAAAATCATAACTCCTTTATTACAATTTTTCTAAAACTATGCGCACCGCCCGGCCTCCACGCACCAGGCATATTGAACCCACCGGGAATTGGTTGATACAAGGCCGTCCAATGTGATTGCAGTCCGATCATGCCCTCGACGGCTTCCGCTGTAAAATCATTCTTCGGCTGAGTCACCTCCCACATCAAAACACCGTTGACCCAGAGGGTGATCGTCGGAACCGCCCCCACCATCCTGACCCGAAACAAATTCCAGTCGCCCGGTTTCCACACCTTAGCAATTTCCTTTGCCTCCGCCGCCTTACTGATTTGCATAGCCTCCCCGAACAATGAACCCGTGCCCCCCGGAATCGCTAACTCGATTTGATAGGCCTGACCGCTTTCTGTCGACCGGAGAAAAATTCCACCGTTACAAAATGAGTCGATCTTTTCTTCCACATACAATTCAAAGTCTCTGAACTTTTTATTCGTGAGCAAAACTCCGCCTTGTCCATAAGGGCGTTGTTTCAGGGTGATAGCGCCATCCTCAACATAGAAGTCAGCTACTGTCCCTTGGTGCGAGGTCCTGCTGGTATGCCATTGCTTCAAGTCTTTTCCGTTAAAAAGACTTTTAAACCCAGGAGGCACCTGAGACTTTACAAAAATTGGCAAGGTCCAGAACACTAAAAGCAATTGAGCATGGCGTATCATATTTTTTATTTATTCCTGGGTTGAAGAGATGCTAGCAAGTTTTGTGTTCTTTTTCTCGTGACACAACCAAAAACTAAAGAGTCACGCGGAAAGTATGGTTCCCCCACATGCTGGAACCAACCGAGTTCTTGCCAGCTCGAACATACTCGACCAACGTAACAGTGCGAGCAAACTCAGCTGACGTTTAAATGACGTGTATTCCACAGACAAAACCATTACTTTACATCCATTACGATTCTGAAACCAACATCCCAGCCGTTGCCTGGTCCGCCGGCGTGTGTCATATACGTGGCATTTTTAACATCGCCTACGAAGGACGCCCCTTTTAACACATGTTGCTCTCCCCTTTTGGGCGGTACGGGATCTGCAAAAAGCTCTTCGTTGTAATAGTCGGCAACCCACTCCCATACATTTCCCAACATATCATACAAACCCCATGCATTTGGCTTTTTACTACCAACTCTTACAGGAGTCTTTTTGTTGAGGTTAGCGGATGCCTCTATGTCTTTCCAGGGAATATCCTTTTGTGCCCCGGCGCGGGCGGCGTATTCCCATTCGACTTCCGTCGGCAGACGGTACGTTTTGCGCTTCTCCCGGCGGTTGAGCTTTTTAATGAATGCATTTGCCTCGTTCCAGGAAACGTTTTGCACTGGTAAGCTGTCGTCTTCGAAGCGCGATCGGTTATAACCCATCACTTTTTTCCATTGGGCTTGGGTCACTTCGGTAGTTGCCATGTAGAACGATTTTGACACCCGCGCGGTAAACCCTGGCTTTGAATCTCGCATAGCCATCTCCTTCGCAAGTCTGAATTCGTCGGCATTGTAGCTGCGCCCATCGCCCATCCACATGATATAGTCGTGGGGCAAAGACTTAACCGTATCGTCTGGTACGGGGTAAGGTGGATTGAATTCACCGATCACCACGGTTCCTGGATCAATTAGTACAAACTGCATTCCGATGCTGTTGGTAATATTGGGTTGTCCCATACACCGCAGGCTCATCGCTAAAAAATAAACGAAGAAAAATTTAACCCACATCTGAAGCCCAATCATTTTGGTTTTGTGATCTTATCCATCAATACAATTTCTGCCAGGGGAAATAATGCATCAGCTTTGCCGGGTCCATTGCTTTTGAAAACAAAGTACAGATCGTGTTCGCCACTGGTTTCTTTAATGACCGCATCTGACGGAATGGTAAATGAATTCTTATCTGCCCCCCGTGCAAAAAATTTTGCTGGGTCCAGCGGTGGATAAGTTTTCATTCGCTTTTGCTGCTCAGGCGTTGGATTTCTTAATCCGTCAAATAGCCCGCGGTACCGGGTGTTGAATTGCTCGGGTTCAAAGGTAGTTTCGCCGAGTAGTGCTCCATCCGGCTTGTCAAGCCGGACCTCCACCTTTCCACCAGGATAAATATCATATAAATGCCAGTTCGCGCTGAATCGAATCTGTTTAATCCTTGTCAGGTCAAGGTTCTTGTAGGCGATGTACGAACCGGGCTTTGCCGTGAGAAAAATATACTCATCAAGCTGGTCGCGCAAGGCACCCCCTTCGATTATGTCTGCTTTTACAGGATTTAGCTTGGGACTTCTTAACACCAGTACCGTATCCGTGGTTTGCGATGGTATGGATCCTGCACCACGATCGGTATATGCAACGCGCAAGATATACGTTCCCCTTCCGTTATCGTCTGGCGGCACGGCAAGCGTATACTTTCCCCTGCCTGGCAGGGAAGGAAGCGTTTCGTTGTTGATGTTCAAAATATAAGTGGCGATCGTACGCGCATCGGTGCGACTCATAGAGGGGTGTGCAGGCATATTATTGTCTGTTCCCCAAATACCTGTGCTGCCCTTGATTATCCGGTGCGCCAGGGAATCTTTGCTCCCGGGTTTTCCGTTGTACTTTTCCGCGATCTGTTTGAAAGCCGGGCCCACTGCTTTTACATCGATGGTATGACAAGTGCGACAATCACTGGCACGGATAAGACCCTGGGCCACGATATCGCGGGAAGCAGCATCCAACTCCGCATGTCCGAGTTGGATTGGTGCGTAGTCAAATCCTTCGGAGGTGTAATCAATACTTACGACCAAGGCTTTGTCGTCAATTCCATTGCCCAACGTTCCATCCTCTTTGTCCGTAACGTTTGCCTCATACGCAATGCTACTGCCCGGGAAAAAAAACGTCTTGTTACCATCATACTTCAGGTCAAGAACAGGAGGATCATTTCCGGCAACCAGCCGAACGGTGGCGCTTCCGGATTCACCTTTTTGATCTGTCACAGTAAGTTCAGCCATATAGACACCGGGGTCAATCAGTGTGATCGTGGGGTCTGGTCCGCTCTTTATCAGCGTATCCTTATCGCTCGACACTCTCCATTCAAATTTTAATTCATCCTTGTCATAGTCAATTGTTCCTTTGGAAATCAACTGGGTGGTAAATGGCAAAGCACCCCCTTTCTTCGTTGCTGACGCCTGAACAACGGGCCTCCGGTTTCCGGCATTATATTCAATGCGTACCAATCGTGATTCAGCGGCTGACCTAACGGTGTTACTTCCGTATTCAAGCAAATAGAGATCCCCCGATGGCCCGAATTTAATATCCAACGGTTGGACTGGATGATAATCTGGAGCAAAGCGTTCCATCGATTTGTAGTTTCCATCATCATCAAGGGTAACTGCCATGATCCAGAACCTTGAATAATCCGCCATCAGCCATTTGCCTTCATAATATTTTGGAAAGGGACGGTTAGGATCGATAAAATCACCTCTGTGATAAATCGGACCCCCAATGGCACATCGCGAGCTTGAACCTACCAATGGAAATTTTTCCGAAGCTGCATATGGATAATAGATCAGCGCGGGTTGCGCCGGAGGCAATTCTTTCAACCCGGTATTGTTGGGAGAAGTGTTAATGGGTTTAGCCGGATCAAGTTTTTCGCCGACTTTGTTGTTAATGAAATCATATTTAGGAATTGCCTGATTGTCGGCAATAAAATATGGCCATCCAAAGAAGCCAGGACCTTTTGCCTGATTTTGCTCATCGTATCCCCTGGGTCCGGTTTCGGAGTCGGTATCTTGATCGGGTCCAATCTCTCCCCAGTAAATCCATCCTGTTCTGCTGTCGACAAAGACGCGCCATACATTTCGATGACCCATTGTATAAATCTCGGGTCTTGTCTTTGCCGTACCTTCGGGAAATAAATTTCCTTTTGGGATTGTGTAGGTGCCGTCAGGTTCAGGATGGATCCTCAATATTTTTCCCCGCAGGTCATTCGTGTTGGACGCGCCCCGCTGATCATCGAGATGGCTGAACCCAGGACGTTCATCAGTTTGCGCTGTTAAACGGTTACCCGTATTGTTACCGACGGTAAGGTATAAGTTGCCATCTTTATCCCAGGTCATTCCCCCTCCTGTATGATTTGTGTTTTCACGATCGACCGGGATCTTCAACAAAACTTTTTCGGAGCCATCAACCAGACGGTTATCTTTCAATTCATACCTCGCTAACTTGAAAACACTTTCGCTCGCGGGAGAATATTGCAGATAAATCCACTGATTCATTTTGAAGTTTGGATCGAGCGTCAAGCCTATCAACCCCTGTTCGTTCCCCGTAAAAACATCGATCGTTGCTATCAGCTTGACTGATTTTGTCTTCAAGTCCAGTCGTTTAACTGCGCCCTTTCGTTCAATGATGAAAACTGAATTTTCATCGGCGACCTCAAACATCATAGGCTCGTCCAAAGCGCCTTCCGGCGTAAGCACCACTGGAGTAAACCTGTTGTCCTCGGGCTTAGCGCCTGAATCCTCCGGGTTCCCTTCCTTGATTTCGGTCGAGCAGGAAGCACTTACAATGAGAAGAATCGTAAAAAAAAACTTGTTGCGTGTCGGGGCGAATTTCATGCGTTTATCGTACACCTGTTAACTTACTGCCAAGTTAAGTATTTTATTTCCTGAGGCCACCTCGTGAAGAGTCGGGAATAAAACGAAATGAATTGGCAACACTTGGAAACATGCGTAACCGGCGGTGGTCGCATCATTCGCGGGATGTCAGTACGCCCTTGCGCTAAATTTATTTAGTCGGTTGCAAGAACGCGTTGGCTGGGGTTTGGTAATCAAAATCGCCAATTGTGAAAAGATATATTTAGGGTGAGTGGGTTATGGCTGGAAAAAACGTGTTAATGGAAAGGAATCGCCGCAACCTTACTGTTCAGACCGGAGGTTGTGCCACACGTGACATCGATTGTAACACCAGTAATTTTACCCGCTAGCTCCGAGGCCAGGAACGTAGCAACGTTTGCGATATCCGCCATCCTTGGAAGCTCTTTCAACATCGTATCCTCCTCAAGCTTAGATATGAAATCTTTTACTTCATCTCCGCCCGATGCCAGGGCCTGAAGGAATGGGCGCGAATCCGGAGACCCTGCGGAGCGTATATTCACTACCCGGATACCGTAGGCACCCAGTTCAGCAGCCAGATTTCTTGAAAATCCCTCCATGGCGCAACACGCGGG